>JBFFOS010000018.1:0-25914 GCA_041574375.1 Woeseiaceae bacterium | reverse complement strand
GCTCGGGCGGAACTGAACCTGGGCGCTTAGGCGGTTTCTCCACTTGGGCGCTGAGCGCCAGCAAGCGAGTCGTCCTCCCCTTTTTGATCGATCCGGATTAAACAAAAGGAGTTCATCATGGATATGAGCCATCTGTGCGTGTTGCTGACCGGCGCGGGTGACAGCGTCGGGCGGGTCACGGCCGAGAAATTCCAGGCCGCGGGCGCCGCAGTCCACATCTGCGACGTCCGTCCTGACGCCGTCGAGGCGACGCTCGGGGACAATCCCGAAATGAGCGGATCGGTGTGCAATGTGGGCGATGCCGGAGAGGTCGAGGCCTTGTTCGAGGACGCGATTGGCCGCATGGGGCGCGTCGACGTATTGATCAACTGCGTCGGCATCGCCGGACCCCATGCGCCCCTGGAGGAGATCACCGATGAGGACTGGCACACCTCCATGCAGGTCAATGCCACCGGAATGTTCTACACGATGAAGCGGGCGATCCCCGGCATGAAAGAGCGCCGTTACGGCTCCATCGTCAACTTCTCATCGGCCTCGACGCTGTCCCGTTTGCCGAACCGGACCGCCTATGTGGTCAGCAAGTATGCCGTCGAAGGCCTGACCAAGAATGCGGCCCGGGAACTCGGGCCCTACAACGTGCGCTGCAATGCCATTCTTCCTGGCGCCATTAACAACGAACGCCTGAACACGGTGCTCCGGCGCGTCGCCGCGCAAAAAGGAATGCCCGTCGAGGAGTTCGAGAAGGAAGCCCTTCAGTACATTTCGATGCGTAGCAAGATCGAGCCATCGGAGCTTGCCGATACCGTACTGTTTCTCGCTTCCGACGAAGCCCCCCACATCACGGGCGTATTGATGGAAGTCTCCGGCGGTCAGGAATGGGAAGCCTGATTCGCTGGGTAGAAAGCGCGCAGAATTTTGTTGTTCAGAATCTTCAATAGATGGGGCCACAGGTGAATCGCAATATCTAAGGAGACCGGCCCTCGGGTCCGACAGGCCGAATAGATTCCAGAGGAGGTGGCGCTCAAACCGGAGTCTTAAGGGTTTGGCCGCCACGTCGAGACCCGTGCGGGCTCTGGCCGTATGCCGTTGGCGCACTTAATATGCGGACTACATCAATATTGCGTTGTTAGAGAGGAAAAGATGTCAGGACTGTATTTCGAGGAATTTTTGATCGGCGACGTCATTCAGCATGACATGCGGCGTACCGTAACCGAAGCCGATAATATCTGGTTCAGCACCGCGACCTGTAATCCTGCCGCAATCCATCTTGACGAGCAGTACTGCGTGGAACACTCGGAATTCGGCACGCGCATCGTCAACAGCGCCTTCACGCTCGGGCTGATGGTCGGCCTGTCGGTCGGCGACACGACCCTCGGCACGACGGTCGGCAATCTCGGCATGGACGAGGTGCGCTTTCCCAATCCGGTTTTTCACGGGGACACGATTCGTTCCGAAACCGAGGTGCTCGACAAGCGCGAAAGCAAGTCGCGTCCGACTCAGGGGATCGTGACGCTGGAGCACCGTGCCTACAATCAGCGCGATGAGCTCGTCGCGCGTTGCAAGCGTGCCGCGCTGGTCTACAGGAAGTCGTCGGCATGAGATCGCCGGTCCGTTCCCTGCTGTTCGTGCCGGGTGACAGCGAGCGCAAGCTCGAGAAGTCCGCCGGCTCTCGCGCTGACGCGCTGGTTTTTGATCTCGAGGACTCGGTCACGCAGGCCCGCAAGCAGGTTGCGCGCGAGATGGTCGCCGCGCATCTCGGCTCCGGTGCCGGTGGTCCCGGGACTGAGCAGTGGGTGCGCATCAACCCGGTATCGACGCCACAGGCACTGGAAGACCTCGCCGCCATTGTGCCGGGCCGGCCGGCCGGTATTGTCCTGCCGAAGGCAGAGGGGCCCGCTGACGTTGCGCGCGTCGGCAACTATCTCGACGTGCTCGAGGTGCGTGAGGGACTGCCGCGCGGCCGCATTCGAATCATTGCGGTCGCGACCGAAACCGCGCGCGCGTCACTGAACCTGCACCGCTACGCCGAGGCCGAGCTGCCGCGCCTCACCGGCCTGACCTGGGGGGCCGAAGACGTCAGTGCCGATATCGGCGCCGCGAGCAACAAGGACAACGATGGTCGTCTCGCGCTGACCTATCGCGTGATCCGCAGCCTCGCGCTGTTGGCCGCACGGTCGTGCGGCATCGAGGCCATCGATACCGTGTATCCCGATTTCCGGGACCTCGACGGATTACGCGAGACCTGCATCGCCGCCTGCCGCGAGGGATTCACCGGCTGTGCCGCGATTCACCCGGCGCAGGTCGACGTCATCAACGAGGCTTACAGTCCGACAGCGGAGGCCGTCGAATACGCGAAGCGCGTTCTCGCAGCTTTTGCGGCAGACCCGGAAGCGGGCACCGTCGGCCTCGACGGCAAGATGCTCGACAAGCCGCACCTCGTGCAGGCGCAGAAAGTGCTGGCGATGCGCGACGCTCTCGCGGAGCGGCGCTGACGTGGTGAATCCAGGGGACGCCGGGGCAGTCGAGCGCGGGACCCGTATGAACGACTGATCGAAAAATCTCGAGCTGACGTGTCACAGGGGTCTTGAGACCCTACACGAAGAAAATGGCGCGCCCGACAGGATTGATTCAGATCGCCTGAGGGCGATCTTCACCCCTTCGGGGCGCCTTCGGCGTCCAAAACGCTAGCGCGTTTTGTCGAACAACGTCCGCCTCCTTGGGCGGGACACACCAGATAATACGAAAAGGGGCCCCTTTGGGACCCCTTTTTGTGAAATCCCAACAGATGCGTGACACATTCAGCTCTTTTCTCAAAAGTACCCGGAGAGGAGGGCAATATGACGAAAGCAGAACAAGCGAGGCTTGTGGCCTGGCGCTTAAGGATACTGCAGCACGCAGAGAGTGAGCCTCGCTGTGTGGCACAAACCTGCCGGTACTTCGGGATCTCACGTACCGCCTTCTACCGTTGGAAAAAGCGCTTTGATAAGCATGGGGAAGCTGGTCTGGCCGGCCGGGCGAGAACGCCTCACCACTCCCCGCGGGCCACGTTTCCAGCGGTCGTTAGCAAGATTCTGTATCTGCGACAGAACTATCACTTCGGGGCCTACAGAATCGCTGCCTACCTGCAGCGTTTTCATCAGGTGGAGATCGCACGTTCTTCTGTGCATCGCATACTGGTCAAGCACGGCATGGGTCGGCTACCGGCAAACCAGAAACACCGGCCGCACCGTAAACGCTGGAAGCGCTACGAGAAGGCTCAGCCTGGCCACCGCCTGCAAATGGACGTGAAGTTCCTTGAGCGCATCCCTGGAACAGGCAAGCGGCTCTATCAGTTCACCGCTATCGACGACTGTACCCGTATCCGGGTTCTCAAGGTCTACGACGCCTGTAATCAGCGCACGGCAATCCGTTTCCTGAACGAGGTTCGAAAGCGGCTACCGTTCCGCATCCTTGTCCTGCAGACCGACAACGGTGCAGAGTTCCAGTCCCGGTTCCATTGGCATGCCGAGTCATTGGATATCCGGCACGTCTACATCCGGCCAAGATCGCCGCACCTGAACGGCAAAGTGGAGCGCTCACACCGAATCGATGAGCAGGAGTTCTATCAAATGCTCGACCAGAACGGCATCTCTGACAACATCCACCTGTTCAACGAGAAACTGCGTGAATGGGAGGACTACTACAACTATCATCGTCCGCACGGGGCACTGCAGGGTCGGACCCCGTATGAACGTTTAGTCGAAAAATCTCGAGCTGACGTGTCACCGGGGTTGTGAGACCCTACACTGAGTGTCTCTCGACACGTTCGTTACAACTACAGGCATGATCTGCTCCGATAATAGCATTGCGCCTCAACAGTACTCTTTCAAAAACAACTCGACATCGTCTCGCGATCCGATCACGGCGCTACCACGTTGGTGGAGATCACTAATATCCAATTCCAGAACGCGTTGCTTGCCACTGTAGGCCAGGCCACCTGCTTGCTCCACGATGAACGCCATCGGATTCACCTCGTACAGCATGCGCATGACGCCGTCATGGCCCCTCTCGCGTAGCGCGTCGTTGGCGGCGCTCGCCCACACGCCGCCGGACATCAGTATGCGGTGGACGTCTGTCACCATGCAGCGCGACCAGCGATAGTCCACCTCGACTCCGTTAAATACTCCAGTACTGTCGATTCGATCCCGAGCGTATCGCCGCAACGGTTCAACCCATTCTTTTATCCAGCCGACATTGGCCGAAAAGCGCGGGCTCGAGGTCACAATGGACATCGCCCGATGGGTCAGGATGAACTCACCGACCAGCGGATCGAGTGTGAAACCGTTGGTCCCGTTTCCCGTCGTCATTACAATCATGCACGATGGCCCATATATCGCGTAACCGGCGCAAACCTGGTTCACCCCCGGCTGGAGGAGCTCGGCCAATTCCGGACGGCCCGTCGCATCCTCGGGCCTTTTCAATATCGAAAAGATCGTCCCGATCGAGGCGTTCTCGCTGACACTGAAGGAGCCGTCGACCGGGTCATATAACAACAAGTAACGCCCTTTCGGCTCGCTGCCCGGAAGCTGGTGAATCGAGTCCATCTCCTCAGATGCCATCGCGGCGACGTGCCCGCCGGTTTCGGCACATTGCAGGAACAGGCGATTCGCGATCACATCGAGATTCTTCTGGGCCTCGCCCTGACTATTCCTGGTACCGGAAATGCCGAGGATTTCCTCCACCGAGAGCGCCCCGTATCTCAGTGCGGCAGCAATTGTCTTGCACGCGGTGACGATATCGTTGATGACCGACGTCAGGTCGCCTGTCGCCGCAGGAAAGCGTTTCTGTTCCTCGATCAGAAACTGCGTAATCGTTGTGCCGATCATCCTGAACGAGCTTTGGCGTGACGTCGCCAGTTGTTCATTTTGAACTCCGTGTAACCGATTGGCTGCCGGGTGGCCGCGAGAGCAGCTCAATAGCCGCCTCTTTCGCGATTGCGAGCCGATCCTGGTGTAGCGATCCGCACTCGTATCAAGTCCTTCTAACTGCGAATGAGAAAAATACCTTCGATCTCGACGGGCTGGTTGGCCACAAGGCCACCTACGCCAACAGAAGAACGGCCATGGCATCCGATGTCAGGGCCAAACACGTCGTAGAAGAGATCAGACGCACCATCGAGTACTTTGTTGTGTGTCTCAAAATCGGGAACGGCATTGATCATGCCGAGGATCTTCACCACGCGTTCGACGCGATCAAGGTCGCCGACGTGATACTTGATCGTCGCCATCATCTTCAAGGCCAATGCCTTCGCCGTCCGATAGCCCTCATCTTGTGAGACCTCGGCGCCTAGTCTGCCACGCCGCATGACCGACTCGTCTGCAAGCAACGCTGCCCCGTGCCCACTCAGGTACAGCATCTTCCCAACCACAACACCACTGGTGCGGTTGGGGCTCGGCAGAACCAGTGGCTCGGGCAACTCCAGTCCAAGGTCAACCAGCTTTTGTTCGATTGTGCTCATAGCCCGTTCTCGATCGTAGCAGACAGTAGGTGAGAACCAAAAATTTGTCTAGTCAACTTGAAGAGTCAATGGACTTGGCCCCGCTGAATCTCTGTTAGTCCTGAACGAATCCTTGGCAATAACATTATGTTTTTAAATTGGTTTTGTCAACTTCCTCAGCAATGCGCCGGTTCATCCCGGGCGACGGACAACGAGGCCGCGACTTGCCAACCCGTGGTAATATGAGCGATGATTTGTCCGACAACTTCTTAGGGGGCGTACTGACGAGACCAAGGCTCGCTTGATTGCGGGATTGACCGACGCCGTCGTCAACGAGCTACCGGCCAAACCCGAACACGTGCGAGTCATCATCAACGAGGTTCCGGTCGCTAACTACAGCGTCGCCGGAAAGACCGTGAATTTCAAATCTGGCAACGATTAGACGATCAAAGGACTTAACTATGAAGTACGCGGCCTACGCCGCTACGATGCAGGCAGTCTGGTTCAGCCATGACGAGGGCGTAAGCTGGAGTCGGCTGCTGACACCGACGGGCGGCTTTTACAACGAGGCAAGATGCTGGTCCGTCGCGGTCCATGCCGACCTTCCGGGAGAAGTCCTGGCGGGTACCGATCAGGGCCTGTACCGTTTCACGCAAGAAAAGCAGCGCTTCGACTTCATCCCGTCACCGATGAACGACTTGCAGATTCTGCAAATCGAGCGCGATCCGAACGACCCAAACTTCATCGTCTGCGGAACACGCCCGGCGGAGATCTTCATTTCCGAAGACAACGGCAGGAATTGGTCGCGCAGCAACCTCAATGCGGCGACCGAGTGCTGGTTCATTAACACGACGCGAGTCACTTCGATTCACTTCGACCCGCGTGACCCGAATACGATCTGGATATCGATCGAGATTGACGGTGTATTCCGCTCGACCGATCGAGGTAAGAGCTGGACCCGACTGGTCGACGGCCTGGTCGACTGCGATACCCATGATCTCGTCTTCATTGACGCCGATAACGGTGACCGAACACTGCTCTGCTCGACCGAAGCCGGGCTGCACAGTAGCAGCAGCAACGGCGAGTCATGGGAGCTCGTGCCAGTACCCGACGAGATCGCACCGTGGCCATATTGGCGCAGCATCAAACACCGTGCCGACAAGAGCAGTGTGGTGTTCGCCTCAGTCGGCGACAAGCCGTCAGGCGAAACCGGCGTGTTGCTAATCAGCGAGGATTGTGGTGCAAGCTGGCGACGGGCCGAGCTCTCCGATCCTGTGAACAGCACTATCTGGTCTATCGCCACGAACCCGGCGGATCCCGAGCTGGCCTTTTTTATCACCATTTTCGGGCAGATTTTCCGCAGCCAGAACGGCGGACTGCACTGGCAAAAAATGAAACGCGAACTCGGTGAAGTGCGTCAGGTAGCGTGGGCGCCGGCGGCGTAACGAACCATCAACGGAGTGCAAGCAGATGACCCATATACTCTTCAGGCCGCACGTCGTAGGCCCGGAAAACAACGTCACGACACCCGACATTATCATCGACAGAGCGACGCTGCAGGTCGATGGCAACCAGCATTTCTTGCCGGTGCATCATCTGTCGTCATCAGTTGCAATGCAGGTACCGGAGACAGGCTTGCGGCTGACACCGGCCGCGGCCGTCGTCGCAGCCGGTGGCGGCGCACTATTGAGTTTCGCCGTGATCGTGCAGGCCGCAGATCAGCCGCTGGCATTGTCGGATATTATTCTCGCACGATCGGCATGGCGATTACGGAACGTCATAGACCACATCGAGTCGATTCAGCTCGAGTTGGTGACGAACACACGATCGGCGGCGACGGTGCCGCAACCAGGTGAGGTTCTGCGCAAGTCTGCATCCGGCGAACTCGATTTGCCGCGCGGTGCGGTTGCATTGTTCGCTGGGCAACAGGCGGCGTCCGAATTGACCGCGCCCGGCGAGGGAACGGTGAAGCTCGCGGACGATTCGCTCGACCGCAGCCTCGCACACGCGTTCAAACTGATTCCTGCCTCGGCAGAACGTTGGGACGAACGACCCCTGCCGCGCTATACGGTTGGACCGGTCGGCGAGGTCCAGCACTACATCTGATCCGAACTCGACCTGGAGAGATTGGAGTGAGTAGCAAGAATATCCTGGTATTGGCAACCCTGGACAGCAAAGGGGAAGCCGTGCGCACGCTCGGCGATCGAATTCGGGATCTGGGGCATAAGCCTGTCACCCTCGATCTTTCCATCATGAAGCCACCACCCTTCGAACCGTCGATATCGGCGGTCGAGGTTGCAGTTGCCGGCGGCGGCACGGCTGACGACGTCCGTGGCGAGACCGGCGAAAGACACAAGCGTCTCGAGATCATGACCCGTGGTGCGTTGAAAATCGTCGGGGAGATGGCTAAGCAGCGAGAACTCGGTGGCGTTATCGGCGTGGGCGGGCTGTCGAACGCCACAATGGTCTCGACGATTTGCCAAAGCCTGCCGATCGGCATTCCGAAAGTGATTCTTTCCTGCTCCGCCGGCATGGGCAAGTACAACCTGATCGGTCGCAGCGACATTACATTGCTGTCGACCGTGTACGATACGGATTTCAATAACCGGTTCTTGCGGCAAAGCCTGCATCAGGCCGCGAATATGGTCTGTTGGGCTGTCGATAGCGGTTCGATTTCAGTGATTGACGAGATCGAGGAACTGCACAAATCTGGCCGCCAGGTCATCGCGATAAATCAGTTCCTGTCCAGCGTCTGCACACCTCGCCTTGTCGAGATTCTGGATCAGCGCGGTTATACGACGCTGGTGTTTCACAGCAATGGTGTCGGCGATATGGTGATGGAAGACCTGATCGACATGGGTGCAAAATTCGACGCCGTGGTCGACATGTGTGTGGCAGGGGTCAGCGAGCGACTGATGGGCGGCAATCGTGCTGCGGACGAAAGCAGGCTCGAAGCGGCCGGCGGGCACGGTATTCCTCAGATCGTCCTGCCGACGGCGCTGGACTACATCAGTTGCGGTCCGCTCAGCCGACGTGACGAAGACGATGCGCTCTGGCAGGAAAAGCAATTGCATCAGCGCAAATACTGGATCGAGGACGCGAACCGAGTGCAGGCCAAGGTTTCGGCCGAAGAGGCTGACGAGATCGGGCAGGCCATTGGAGCCAAACTGAATGCGGCCCGCGCACCGGTAAGGTTTCTTGTCCCTCTGCAGGGCTGCGATGTGCCGAACAAGATCGGTGAGGCCCTGTATCAGCCGGAAGTAAACGCAGGTCTGATTGCTTCGCTGAAGAGCGTCATCGATCCCGCGGTCGTCGAGTTACGCGAGTACGATTTGTATCTCGACACACCGGAGTTTGCGAAAATCATCGCGGACACCATACGTGACTTTGTGCCGGCGATTGCCGCTTGGCAACACAACCAACGCTAGAGCTTAATGCCGCCGCCGTCGACAATCATCGTCTGGCCGCTGACAAAACTGCTGTTGTCCGAGGCGAAAAAAAGCACGGCGCCGACCAGGTCTTCGGGTTGCTGAGAGCGCTTTAACGCTCGTCCCCTGACCACCTGTGGGGTGCGAATTCTTATTCATCGCAGAATCTCTCGGTTTTCATAAGCTTGTCAAGATTCCTAATCGGACTACCATGCGCAGGCCATGCGCGATGCCCTCATCCTCCTCGTCTACTTGATAGTCACGATCATCCGCTTGATGCAGCCAGGCGGCGTCCGGTCGGTGGTCGCCGAATCCGTGCTCCTGAGACATCAACTGCTTGTCCTCAAGCGACCACGGCAGCGAGCATCGGACTTGCGACCCGTTGACCGATTCATTGCAGGCTTGTGTGTAGGTCTCATGCGCCCTGCCCGACTACTCCGCTCCGCCATTGTGCTGAAACCGGCCACGATCCTGAACTTCCATCGATTGCTCGTGAAGCGGAAGTACCCCGAACTGTTCGCGCCAAAGAGAAAGCCTGGAAAGCCGGGACCAAAAGGACCGTCGCCAGAACTCGTTGCAGCTATTGTGGAGACTAAGCGTAGGAATCCACAGTTCGGTTACCAGCGGATCGCCGATCAGAGAGCCTTGGCGTTCAACATCCCGCTCGACAAGGTCACGGTGCGACGCTACCCAATCACCTGAGTTCCGATAACGACCCCCTGTTCGAGTTCCACCGCTGGAAGGCCAATCTTCGCATCCTTGAGATCAAAGAAATCAAGACGGTTCCTTATGTACCAATGTCACACCCGTTCGTCGAGCGGCTAATCGGGACCATCCGGCGCGAATACCTCGATCACGTCCCATTCTGGAACGCTCGAGATCTACAGAGAAAGCTGTCTTGTTTCCAAGACTACTACAACCTTGAGCGTGCGCATCAGGGCATCGGCGACGGTTTTCCTGAACCTGAACCCGATAACGCAACCCGAAATGTCGCTTCCCTCAATAACTATCGCTGGAAATCGTGCTGCCACGACCTGTATCGGCTTCCGATTGCGGCGTGATTAGGAATTCGCACCCCACAGGGTTATCCTTATGGCTCTGGTTGAAAGTTCGCACTTCCATCAGAACCGATAACCCTCGCTTTGATCAAGCCAGGTGTCAGATCAAGTCGAAATTATTTCAGCTACCTTGTCGGCGACTTCGCCACCATGAATGTTCAAAGTCTCAATGGTCTTGGGCAGATAGCGATCGATGACTTCCGAATAACTTGCTCTCGATTTCAGCTGCTCGAACCAACTGCACAGTCGCGGTCTGTTTGCGAACAGCGCGTCAAACTGGAGCAGCTCGACACGAGTGAAATACGGAGTGTAAGCCACGTCGGCTAGAGAATATCTGCTCCCTACCAGCCACTCCTGCACGGCCAGTGTTTGCTCGACATCCTCAGCAAGGCGGTCGAATCTGAGCACTGCTTGCTCGAACGCGGCTGCGTTGGTGCCCTCGAAAACGACTTCTCTAAGCCACGCCCTGCTGTTTTTATTCATATTATTTTTGACAGCTTCATCCAGAGTTTTCCTGTCGTTGCCACCACAGTCCTTAATGAGTTGATGACGGAACGCAGCGCCATAAGTGATCACGCTGATATCGTGATGAATGCCATCCGATCCGCTGTCGAGTCGCATTAGCCAATGCCGCATCATGGCGACCTCTACCGGATCACTTGGCCGCAGCGGCGGAGCGGGAAATGCGTCGTCCAGATACTCCAGGATGATATTCGATTCGGTGATGGGGCTACCGTTGTGCACAAGCGTGGGTACCACTGCCTTCGGATTAAGCTTCAGGTAATCAGGCTCGAACTGATCGCCGTTCAGCTGCATCATTTCTCCGTCCCACGGGACATTCTTTTCGGACAGTGCGATCCGGACTTTAGCGGCACATACGGAACTGTTGTGGTGATAGAGGAATACGGAACCCATCTACGTCAATATAGGCACTTGGCCTTTCCTTGCTTAGGTTAGATCTGTGCGGGTTGCGTCACTTTCTTAATGGAGCAACGGCCACCCCCCTCGATCGAAATTTCTGTTCTTTATGCCCCCAAGTGTACGCATTTCGGGATCAAGGCGAATCCGGGGGCAACTGCCAAATTGCTTTTCAGAGATGCCCCCAAAACTGCCGCCCAGTGATCGCGGCTGTTGGCGGACGATAATAGCTCAATTTACCCGCCCTGGCGTCTCGTTGGATTCCAACGATCTACCGGTCAGATATAGTGTTCCACGTCTCCGACCGGACCGACCGTGTAGCGAGGTAAAGGTCGTTCCGCCCAGCGGTCCGAATCGACTGACTCGAAGCCAAGCGTGTGCGTGAGGGAGCGTTCGAGTTCCGGATCGGCAAGTTGCACGATGGCCTGTGCAGGCGCTGCGCAACTCACGGTTGCGTCCGTGGCGGCGCAAAGCACCATGGTGCCTCGTGGCAGGGCGAGTTCATCGCCATCTGTCCGATCCATAAAGTCGGCCGGCGGCGTCAGTTGCGACATGGAAATGTCTGATTCACTGTCACCTGCGCTCGTGCTCAATTGCAGCGAAGTGAGGTGATCCACCACGTTGCGGAATCGCCAGGCCGACCGTGCGACCATCACATCCGCCTTCGCCAGCGGCTCGTCCGGCTGGCGGACCAACAAAGCGAAACCGATGAGTACGCCGCCTCCGGCGGCTACGAGTGCGATGGCCGGTGTGACTTCGACAGGTCCTGCGAACACCTGCAGTGCATCGTTGGTCGACAGTCGATGGACCGGCAGGAAACTGCTCTCTCCGCCGCTCCGTAGCGAGACGCGGTCGATAATGACATCAGGGGTCGTAACGTGATTCGCGGGTCCCGTGACATGCGGTCTGAACAGATAATGGGTCATTGAGTTAGTCTCCTTCGAATCCTTTGATCAGTGCGTGGCAGGTGCCCAGGCAACCATTCGAATTTCGCCGAGCTCGCGTTTCATCTTGTCCCAGCTCTCGCCACCGTCCTGGCTGCGGTAGATCTGCCCGAAAATGGTGATGAAGAACACCAGGTTCGGGTCAGCGGGATTGGTGGCGATGGACCAGATCGTACTGTTGACCGGCTCCGACAGGCTGGACCTTTCCCAGGTCTCACCGCAGTCGCGGCTGATCAGCAGGACACCGGTCTCACCCGACGGTTTGTCGCCAACGGAGGCGAAGATCACGCCGTTCTTGTCCGCGCGATACTTGATGCTGCGCCAGTAAGGCCACGGCGCGACGTCATCGGGCACCGGCACTATTGACCATTTCCGGCCGTTGTCCGTGCTCTTGTGCAGTCCGGCCTCGGTCGAACAAAGAACCGCCCGGCTACCGTCATCGTCGTCGATGAAGACCAGGTCATGGGTATCACAATCGGCCAAACCGTCGATGAGTCGTGTCCAGGTTTCGCCCCGGTCCGTCGAGCGGAACACGCCGTCGATTTCGATCGTGATCCAGATCGTGTCGGCATCCCGCGGGTCGAAGTGTATCGATGTCACGCGCGACGTGTTGATGAACCAGCATTCAGTGGAGCCGTTCAGATTGCTTCTCGTCCAGCTTTCTCCATTGTCCCGGGATATGAAGATCTCGCTTGGACGAGTTCCGCAGACAATGAAGTCGGGATCTTTCGGGTCCTGCTCGATCTGCAGAATGTGCAGGTCGTCCATCGGTGACGGGACGAAGTCGAAGCGTTGTTTTGCTTCGGTGTAGCGATACAGTCCCTGGTCGGTTCCGGCCAGCACTTCGCCGGGCCGGTCGGGGTGTGTCGTAACCGCCCAGCAGCGCGCTTCGTTATAAAAGCCACCGGTTGGAGTCAGCAGTCGATTCCAGCTCTTACCTTCGTCGTGGCTGAACCAGACTGCCTGCATAGTGGCGGCATATGCTGTGTATTTCATTTGACAATCCTTCATTCATTCTCAGGTTTGAAATCTATGGTCTTGCCGGCGACCCCATAATTCGCGACGGGCACATCGTAGATAATGACCCGTACGTGCTCCGGTTTTGCCGGCAGCTCGTCGACCACTGCATCGGTCAATGCCTTTATCAGTCGGGCTTTCGTTTCTTCGCCGCGCCCTTCGAAAATGCTTAACGTTACAACTGCCACATCAATTCTCCCGTGGTGGCCATCGCCGAGAAAGCGAGCGATCTCATCAAGGCATCAGCCGGCGCAGGATGAAATCGACGACGGAACTGTTCCTATCGGCCTGCAGACAATCGGATATCGTGAAGTGATTGGCGCCACCGATTTCGGCGAGTTCGGCCTGCACGCCCCAATTGCCCCAGTATCGCGCCAGCATCTTCGACTGGCTTTTGAAAACGGCGGTTTCATCGGCGCCCCAGGCGATTATTGCCGGACAGTCCGGCGGCGGCCGTCCAAGCGGGCTGATGTCTTCCAGGTCGGCGACAAGCGAGTCTGACAATGCCGCGCCCGGCGTCGTCAGCTCGAGAGGGCGGGGATCGAACACGCCACTCAATAGTGCTATGCCCACTGGTTTGATGCCGTCGGTGGCAGTCGCCTCCATCGCCGCGAGGTGCGCGCCCGCGGAGATGCCCGACAAGACGACGTTCGACGTATCCAGCTCTCGTCCGTCGAACTCACGCTCGAGATAAGCAAGGGCGCTCCGAATGTCCGAAATGATATCCGTGAGCTTCACAGCGGGCGCGAGGCGATAGCCCAGGGCGGCGACGGCGATGCCGCGATCCGTCCATGCGGGCGCGAGAAACGCCCACTCGTCCTTAGAGCCTCGCATCCAGTACCCGCCGTGGATGAACACCAGTAATGGCGATCCGCCGTTGCCGGCCGGCAAGAACAGGTCGAGGGTCTGGCGTTGCAACGGGCCGTACCTGAGATCGAGCCGAGCGTCCGTCCGCTCTCTTGTTCTGGCGCTCGCGGCTACCCGGCGCGCAATGACCTCGTCGGGACGAACAGCAATCACGTCAGACCAGTACTGGCGTTCGCGCCATTCGCGCCCACCGGTCACGTTGACGCCTGGAGCTCCTTGCCTTTCTTGAGCACCTCGACGACTTCGTCTGCCGTATAGACATCCCCGAAGCTCTGGAAGAACGTTGTCAGCCCGGCCGAATGGTCTTCCGGAAACCGCGCCGCACAACAGTCGGACACCATGACAGAACGATAGTCGAGCATCATGGCGTCACGGCCGGTTGTTTCACAGCAAAAATTGGTCACGGTGCCACCAATCAACAGGTTCTCGATGCCCTCGGCCAGCAATTTCTCGTGGAGATCGCCGTGTCCCGGAACGAATGCACTGTGGCGCGACTTCCACGCGGTAATGTCTTCATCTCGAACATCCAGTTCGTCACAGATTTCGTAGCCCCATTCGCCCGGCGTCAGGCTACTACGGTGACCGTCCGCGCCCTGCTCGGTGAAAAAGTACTTGTGATAGAGCTCGGCAATGCTGTTGCCATCCTTATCGCCGGCCTGCAACTGCACCCAGGCCACGCGCCCGCCCAATTCACGCACCTGAGCTGCCAGCGTATTAATCGTCGGCATGATCGCCAGGGCGGTTTCGGCCTTTACCTTGCCCTTGACGAACGCATTTTGCATGTCGATGACGGCAAACGCCGTCTTCTCGGGTTGCAGCGCGTCGAAGACGTGCAGACGGCCACGCTTGGCCATTATGCGGTCTAGTACGTATTGGGGCATTTCGAAGCTATCAGTGCTCATGCGGGACCTCATTCTATAGTTGTAATGACATTTTGCCCGGATTTGCCCTGATTTGCTACCAATCGGGGCCCAAGGTGTGCTAATTTGTCTTGTCATATTGGTCGAAACGCCGGGAACAGGCAGGAATAAGGAGCTGGCGAATGGCAAAGCGATCTCTCGAAGACAAGATTCTGGACTCTGGCAACCCCGTCGACATGTTGCGGAACGCGCAACTCGGTCCATACGTGTTTCCTATTCCGGCCGAGATCACCAACTGGCGCGATGAGCAGGAATCGTGGCGCAAGACCGCGGTCTTTTTCGACCAGTCCTATCACATGACTGACCACTACTTCAGGGGCCCGGATGCCGTCCGCCTGTTCCAGGACCTCGCGATCAACTCATTCAAGGGCTTTGAGCGAAACAAGGCCAAGCAGATCGTCGTTTGCAACCACGACGGATATGTCATTGGCGACTCAATCCTATTCGCTTTCGAGGACGACCTGTTCAGCGTGGTCAATCGCCCAAATGCAGGCAACTGGATTCAGTTTCATGCCGAAACCGGTGGGTATGACGTGGAAGTCGACGTCGACCATCGGGCTGTGTCTCACCTGACTGGCGAACGCAAGAAATACCGCTACGAAGTTCAGGGCCCGAATGCTATGGAGATCCTGAAGAAAGCCACGGATGGCAATCTGCCCGAGATTAGGTTTTTCAACATGGGCGAGATCCAGATCGCGGGTCGTGACGTACGTGCGCTCCGGCATGGTATGGCGGGCGCGCCGGGACTCGAGCTCATGGGCCCGTTCGAAGAGAAGGACGAGATCAAAGCCGCGATTTTCGAGGCCGGGAAAGACTTTGGACTATTAGAGGGCGGTGCAAAGACCTATTCGACGGTTGCCCACGAATCGGGCTGGGTGCCTTCGGAACTGCCGGCGATCTACTCCGGCGACAAGATGAATCGCTATCGCGAGTGGCTTCCCGCGGACGGCTTCGAGGCCAATGCGTCCGTTGGCGGCAGCTTCGTATCCGACAATATCGAAGACTGGTACCTGACACCAATGGACATTGGCTACAGCCATATCGTCAAGTTTGACCACGACTTCATCGGCCGCGACGCGCTCGAAGAGAAGATCAAGCAGCCCTGCAAGAAGAAAGTCACATTGCTTTGGAACAGCGAGGACGTTGTGCGCGTTTTTGCTTCCTATTTCCAGCAAGGCGATCGCTATAAGTTCATGGACATGCCTGCTTCGCACTACGCCACTTACCCGTACGACGCCGTCTACAAGGACGGCGAGCAGGTCGGCTTTTCACTCTATCCCGTTTATACGTCGAATTTCCGGCGCTGGATTTCCCTGGCACTGGTCGACGAAAGCGTTGGCGATTTCGGCACCGAGGTCGAAGTGCTGTGGGGCGAACCCGATGGCGGTACAGCGAAGCCGAACGTCGAGCGTCACGTCCAGACCAGGATGCGAGCTACCGTTGCGCCCTGCCCGATCGCGGACGACGCGCGTGAGAATTACCGGCCGCACAAGTTACCCTTCCAGGCGGCTTGACGCTCCTCTACGACAAATTTGTTAAGGGGCCAATCTTCGGCTGCCAGCAATGCGGTCAGTGCCTGCTGTCGCAAACCGGCTATACCATTCCGATGCTGTGCCCGAAGGGACTGCGCAACGGCCCGTGCGGCGGCACGCTCGACGGCAAATGCGAAGTGCTACCGGATCAGGGCGCTGTTGGCGCTGGATGTCGATGGCGTACATCTCATGAACTTCGGGATGCCGCCCGATGCTGTCGTTGACCTGGTGCAGGAAATTCGAACATTCCCGGTCAGTTCAGCCGCATAGTCGCCAATTTGGCTATACAATTTGGGGCTACACGTGCGCCGCACGAGACCTGCTGAATTGGAACTCCCTATGCCGCAACCGCGCTACCTGCAAATCAAGAACGCTATTCTCGAGAAGATCCAGTCGGGCGATTTGCAGCCAGATGACAAGATACCTTCGGAGCACAAACTCGCGAAGAAGTTCTCCGTATCGCGGCTCACCGTGCAGCGTGCCATTCGCGAACTGGTTTCTGAGGGCCTGTTGCGGCGCAGACAGGGATCGGGAACCTACGTCAATAGCTTTACGCACCGATTTTCGCTCGTCGAGGTCAGGGACGTGGTTGACGAGATTGCGAAACAAGGTGGTGCACCATCGTCGGAAGTATTGCTGCAACGACGGCTGGTACCCCCTCCGGAAATCGATGAACTCCTCGAACTCGAGAAAGGCCAGGAAGTCTTCCACGTTGCTGTGTTGCAGAGCATGGATGGCGTGCCGGTCGCGCACGAGGAGCGCTATGCCGTCGTCGATGTTTACCACGACTTCCTCGATCAGGACTTCACCAAGCGCAGCGTGTTCGATTACCTGGCCGCACATTCGGTTCTCGAGGATATCGAAAACATCGTCTCGGCGGTTCATGTGGGCAAGCGGCTCGCGAGTCTTCTCGAGATTGACGTCAACGAACCTTGCGTACGAGTGCAGCGACGCAATTGGTACCAGAGCAAATGCGTCACGCTGACCAGGATTACTTACGCCGGCACACGACAGGTGCTGGCCAGCCGGTATCAGCCGTACGCACCTGGGGCGACTAGAAAGACCGCATGACCTGGTCGATCGCTGACTCGGCCTGCAGCACCGCCGTCTGTACGGATAGAAAACCGTACAATTCGGGGTGTGCGAAGTGCAGGTTGGTTCCTTTGTGGAGAAGCGCTTCGTTCTTGGACACGGTATAAGGGCGACTACACAGGCGCTTGACGCAAGCGCCCTCAAACTGGCGAGACAAGGCTATGGCTGACACGGGCGATACCGCTTCAGAAGCGCGCGCGCTTATCGACGACGGCGCGATCAGTTCGCTGCAATGGATCATATTTGCCGTCTGCTTTCTGATGAACGCGCTCGACGGTATGGATGTTCTCGTCATCTCCTACGCGGCCCCCCTGCTCGCCGAAGAATGGGCGATCGCTCCCGCGGCGCTTGGCGTCGTGTTCAGTGCCGGACTCATCGGCATGACGACAGGCGCGATGTTTGTAGCGCCTTATGCCGATACGATCGGCCGCCGCAACATGATTCTGCTATCCATATTGCTGACGGGGGGCGGCGTTCTCGCGACCACGGCGGCCGGCTCGATCAGTGTCCTGATGGTGTTGCGATTCGTCAGCGGCATAGGCATCGGTGCAATGCTGGCGAGCGTTGCGACAATGGCAGCAGAGTACGCGCCCGATCGGCGCCGCAATCTGATTCTCGGCTCCGTGCTGTCCGGTTATCCGATCGGTGCAACGCTGTTCGGTCTTGTCGCGGCCGACGTCATTCCGACCCACGGCTGGCGTGCGATCTTTTTGACGGCCGGTACGGCTACGCTGCTCACGTTTCCGATTGCGTGGCTGCTGCTGCCCGAGTCGCTCACGTATTTGATCAGGACCAGGCCCGGGCAGGCGCTCGAAAAGGCCAATCGCATCCTGGATCGCATGGGCCACGAGACGCTCACCGCCTTGCCCGAAGCAGCGGCCCAGATCGAAACCCGAAGCGTCAGAGGCCTGTTCGACACCGGCCTCGCGCGTTCGACCGTTCTGCTGTGGGCGGCATTCTTCATGAATTTCGCGGCGCTGTATTTCCTGACCAGCTGGATTCCAAAACTGGCAACCAGTGCCGGTCTGGCACTGGAACTCGCCATCTATGCCGGTGCGATATTCAACTTCGGCGCTGTATTTGGCATCGCGACCTCCGGTCTCTTGTCCCAGCGGCTCGGCCTGAAGTGCACGATTGCGCTGTTTCTCGTCCTGGCCGCCATCACGATGAGCGTATTCGGGTTCGCGGCCGGTTCGTCGATGATACTCGTGCTGTTCGGACTGATCGGCTTCTTCATCCAGGGCGGATTCGTGGGTCTGTACGCCATTGGGGCGCGCCTTTATGCCACGGAAATCCGCACGACCGGGATTGGCTGGGCGATTGGTGCCGGCCGGACAGGCGCCATCGTCGGGCCCTTGCTCGGCGGGTTTCTCGTAGCCGCGGGGTTGTCGATCGGCGCCAATTTCAGATGGTTCGCGATTACGTTGTTGCTGGCAGCTGTCTTCACCCTGATGATCCGTTCGCCGCGCGTCGACTAAGGCAGAAGACGGTACTCCACGCCATACCGTTCGGTCAGCGACCGCAATTCGTCGTGGTTGGAAACCTCGCCGACGATGTCGATCGGCATGTTGCGGTTCTTCCACGTATTCAGCAGCAGGTTGAGGCAATGACCCCAGCGGGACACGCCAATCAGAATGTGCACACGTTCTGACTGTGGCCGTATATACCACCTGAGCGCGTGATGCCTCAATCAGGCTGGTTCTTTACGATCACTAATCGTCGGTCTGCCCCGCCGGGGTGCGCGTGGTGCCGGGCGCGCAAAGCATACTGCAGGGAATCGGGTCAGAAGGGATACTGCATCTGGCCCTGCATGATCGTTATCCACTTCGGCTGCGTCATGTCTTCAATCGAGTATTGCCCGCCTTCGCGGCCGAACCCACTGTTTTTGACCCCTCCGAATGGCACGTTCGGTTCACACTGGATCGTGGTCGCATTAATGTGGACCATGCCGGCATCGAGGCCGTCGGCAAACTGCATGGCCTTTTCCAGATCGTTGGTAATCACGGCCGAGGACAGACCGTAGGAACTGTCGTTTGCGATCTCCATTGCCTCATCACTGTCCTTTGCCTTGATGCAGCAAACAACCGGCCCGAAGCTCTCCTCGTGAAATATCTTCATGTCCGATGACACGTCAGCCAGTACCGTGGGCTGAAAATACGAGCCATCGTGCTTGCCGCCGGTAACGACTTTCGCGCCCTTTTGAACTGCATCTTCAATCTGCTCGTCAATAAATTTGCACTGTCCCGGCCGAATCAACGGGCCGATAACGGTATCCGCTTCGGCGGGATCACCGACCTTGAGCGATTCTGCTTTTTCGGCAAGGCCACTACAAAAATCGTCATATAGCGGATCTTCTACGATCACACGGGAGCTTGCCATACAGACCTGTCCCTGGTGGTTGAATACGCCGAATGCGGCGGTATTGACGGCGTAATCGAGCTTCGCATCTTTCAGGACGATCAGGGGGCTTTTGCCACCCATCTCGAGGTGAACCTTCTTCAGACTCTTCGAAGCCGCCTGGGCGATCGCCTTGCCGGTCGCCGACGAGCCCGTGAACAAAATCATATCCACATCGGGGTGTTCGACGAGCTTGGCGCCGACGGACCCATCGCCGGGCAGGACACTCAACACTCCCGGAGGCAGGCCGGCTTCCTCATATATCTCGGCAAGCAACAGCCCGGATATCGGAGTTTCCTCCGATGGTTTGAGAATGAAAGTGTTGCCAGCGGCGATCGCCTTGTCGATCTTGTTTGAAGACAAGACAAAAGGCACGTTGAACGGAGCGACGCCGACAACGACGCCCATCGGCATCTTCCTGGTAATCGACAACAGGCCCGGTATGTCGGAGGGAATGGTCTCGCCGGCGAGTCGTCTGCATTCACCAGCGGCGCTGTGTAGCGAATCGATCGAGTACTCGACCTGGTACCAGCCGGTGCCGAAAACGCAACCAGACTCCTGGATCAGCAATTGCACGATTTCATCGCGCCGCCGATCCACGATCTCCGCGGCCTTGATCAGCAGTCTTTCCCGGGTCGTCGGTCCGGTCTTGCGCCATTCCCTGGCAGCAGCTCGCGCGCCGGCGACGGCAGCGTCCACGTCTTCGTCCGATGCATGATGAACTTTAGCGAAAGCCTTGCCGTCGGCCGGATTGATGTCGTCGACAACGTTGCCGCCCGCCGATTCCTTCCATTCGCCGTTTACGAAGAGCTTGTATTCTTTCACGCTGAATTCCCCGAGTGGATCTGCAGTCTGACAATCGAAACAGAGGCTACCCTTGTTGGCACAGCCTCGGCCGAGGACCGGCTGGAGTACCAGCCAACCCTAGAACGTGTAGGCGAGCTTGGCGCCGAACACTCTCGGTTCCGGACCATAGGTTATCCAGTAGCCACCCGTTGCAAGGTATGCGCCTGTCTTCGGGAAGTTATCCTCGATATTCGTCAGGAACAGCTCGCCGCGCCACTGGCTCTGCTCTGAATGCCAGACAAGCCTCACATCAGTCTGGGTGTAGGACTCCTGCATGTCCAGCCCGAACAGAGATTCGTTGGCGGCAGTGATGAAGTAGTCGTCCTTGTAAGCAAATTGTACGTATGGCGTCAGTGTGCCACTCGCGCCCAGATCGATATCGTAGGAAACGGCCAGTGTCGATTTCCATTCGGGCGACAGTTCCCTCTTGTTACCCGATGCATCGATATCTATCGCACCGTTATTGAACGTCGCATAGTCTTCGTAATAAGCGTCCAGGTACGCCGCGATGAACAGAATCTGGAGCTGATCGTTCGGAACGTAGGTCAGCTCGAGCTCTGCACCCTTGGTCTTGGCCGAAGCGGCATTAGTCGTGATCGACGTTGGTACCGAGTCGTCGAACGCGTAACTCTGGAAATCGTCTATCTCGTTGTAAAACACTTCAACGTTGGCGCGAAGTCTGTTGTCCAGCATGTCTCCCTTGAATCCAAACGCGAAGTTCGTCACCTCCTCTGGCTGGAAATCCAGTGAATACTGCAACGATGGCGGGGCCCCCGGCAGGAACCGGTTGAATCCACCAGCCTTGAAGCCCGTGGAAATACTCCCGTAAACCATCCTCGAATCGTCTATCTGGTAATCCAGCCCTACCTTCCAGGTAGTCTTGGAAAAAGTCTTCGATGTATCGACATCACCGCGCGTGTCAGCGCGCGTTTCGTCTCTCGACGTATAGCTCTTGTCGTCGGAGGTATGTCGTGCGCCAAACGTCAGACGAAGTTGATCGCTGAACGAATAGGTTGCCTCCCCGAAGACTGCGGTAGATTCCGTCGTGGCAGTACCGAAACGATTGGAGAGGTCCTGCGTACCGGTGAAATCACCGGGAATTCCAAACAGGAAGCCGAGCAGTCCTTGCAGACCCTCCGGCGCCTCGAAACGGAAATGCTCGTCGATTTCCTCATCGAGATAGTACAGTCCGACGGTCCACTGCAGGTCGCCGTCATTTCTCGATGACAGCTGCAGTTCCTGGCTGAAGATCGTGGCGTCGGTAACCAGACGGCAATCCGCGAGGAACTGATCCGAAAAGTCGGTGTCGCCTCCTGCTTCCTGGAAGTAGTCCGAGAAACCGGTGATACTCTTGATCGACGATTTCGGTAGGTCGTAAGTGATGGCCACGGTACCATTGGTGGACTCGGTGTCCCGATAGGACCGGTTGAGTTCGATTTTCCAGTCTTCCGATGTGTTGGCCGCAGTCGGCGGATCAGGGAACGTGAACGTCGGATCGGCGAACGCCGACATCGTATCCGCCCAGGTATTCAGGTCCGGTACGAGCTGATCAAAGAACTTGTGGCCGGAGAAACCGTTGCCATTGCCACCCTGGTCCCAGTGATCCACGGCGACATCGACGAGTAACTTGTCAGTTTCATGACGGATCGCACCACGGACGTACCACATATCTTCATCCATCCAGTGCTCGTCGGAATCGAAATCGTTCTCCAGGTAACCGTCATGCTTTTCCGTAAAGAATGTCAGCCTGCCTGACACGGTGTCGCTCAATGGCCCATTGAGGTATCCGTTGGTGCCGATATGATCGTAGTCACCCGTCGTCAGCTCGAACTTGAACTCCTTCTCCTGGCTCGGCTTTCTGGTGACAACGTTGACGCTTCCGCCCGATGTATTGCGACCAAAAAGCGTGCCTTGCGGCCCGCGCAGAATTTCCACCCGCTCCAGGTCCGACATCACAGCCCAGTGTTGCTGGCCGCGTCCCAGGTAAACTCCGTCGACAAACATTCCCACCGCGCTGTCGGCGTTGGCCTCGGAGTTCGCCACGCTCATGCCTCGAATACTCACTTTGGCACTGTGCCCCAGCTGCCCCCATTCCAATCCTGGTGTCAGCGCATCGAGCCGTTCGATGTTCGTGGCACCGACTCTATCCATGTGGGCCTGACTAAAGGCGGTCACAGCGATCGGGACCGTCTGCAGGGTCTCTTCGCGTTTGGTTGCCGTTACGATGATCTCTTCGAGTTCCTGGGCCAACACCGGGCTCGAGGCAAGCACGGTTGCCACGAGTATGCTTGCTAATGAAGCAGGTGAATAACGAGTCATTTCAGATACCCCCTCTATCAAAACCCTTGCCACTTTTGCTACAGGTCTGAGAATTGACGCACAGCGTCATCTGGAGCGTAGCGCGGCGGCAGTGAAACGCGTCGAGTATTGAATGATGGCGAATCGATGGCGCACCGCGATGCTATTCGTGCCGCTGCGTTACATTTAACATCAATACATATGTATTATCAACTATTGATCTCACTCGATACCAGCTCTACCCACCGACTAGATATCTCGCCCCCGCTGATTCTCATAACTTATTGTTATTTATTGTTTAATTAGGAATGAGTGGTATCTTTTGTAACAAAATCGAGTCCAATCGTCCTCATTATCGCGGGCGCGAGAAGCCTGCGGAAGCGCCAAAGCTGTATTGACTAATTCATTATCAAAACGGGTTTGATGACATCGCCGGCCTCGGTATTGGCAATGGCCGTGTTGATGTCCGAAAAATCGTAAGTTTGAATTAGTCGGTCATAGGGAAATCGGCCAGCCTCGAAGAAATCCAGCAATTTGTCCAACAACTCTGCGGGAATTGCCTTACAACTTGTCCTCAGTCTATCATGCAGGGTCACAAGTCTCGTCATTTTGTCTATACAAATTTCCCCATTTTGGCCGGAGCTGGAACTGAGGGAATCCGGAAATATCGGAAAGGAGGGTTGCCGTGCAACTGAGCAGGCGAGGAAGAGGCCGGGCAGACACCACGGACTTCACAATCGGTCGCGGCCGGTATTTTTGGCTATCGATGTGTTGTTTGTTGTTTGCAGGGACGGCTTGCGAACGCGAGCAGTCCGCGACGATTGAGGCCACGACGGGTCCCCATGCCTGGATTGATGACGAGCGAATTGCGAACGCCGATGCGCAGCCACAAAACTGGCTGGCACATGGCCGCACCTGGGACGAACAGCGCTTCAGCCCACTCGATCAGATCGACGAGTCTAACGTCGCCGATCTCGGCCTCGCCTGGTACGTCGATCTCGATACCAGTCGTGGTCAGGAAGCGACACCGATCGTCGTCGACGGTGTCATGTACTCGACGAGTGCCTGGAGCAAGGTGCAGGCGATCGACGCGAAATCGGGCCGATTGCTCTGGCAGTACGATCCCGAGGTGCCCGGTATCTGGGACGTGCGGGCCTGTTGCGGCGTTCAGAATCGAGGAGTGGCTGTCTGGAAAGGCAGGGTTCACTCGGCGACCCTGGACGGCCGCCTGCTGGCACTGGATGCAAGCAGCGGCAAATTGATCTGGGAAGTCAATACCACCGATCAGGAGAAGAGTTACACGATCACCGGCGCACCTCGCGTTTTCGATGACAAGCTGATCATCGGAAACGGCGGCGCGGAGTTCGGTGTGCGCGGTTACGTTTCAGCCTACGACACTGAAACTGGCGATCTTCTCTGGCGATTCTATACAGTCCCCGGCAATCCCGCGGACGGTTTCGAGGACGAAATCCAGGAAATGGCGGCAGAGACCTGGACCGGCGAATGGTGGCAGCACGGCGGCGGCGGAACTGCCTGGGATTCGTTTGCCTACGACCCGGATCTCAACCTGGTGTACATCGGTGCGGGTAACGGCTCACCCTGGTCTCGTGCCATTCGCAGCCCCGGCGGTGGTGACAACCTGTTTCTGTCATCAATCGTCGCCGTTGATGCGGATACCGGTGAATACGCCTGGCACTACCAGACGACGCCTGGCGATACGTGGGACTTCACCGCCGTGCAGCACATGGTGCTCGCGGACCTGGAGATCGATGGGCGCATGCGCAAGGTCATCATGCAGGCGCCAAAGAACGGTTTCTTTTATGTCATCGATCGTGGCACCGGCGAGTTGATCTCCGCCGAGAACATTGTGCCGATAAACTGGGCAACTCATGTCGATCTCGAAACGGGACGGCCGGTGGAGACGCCGGACGCACGTTACGATGAAAGGCTCGCCGCAAAAGTCGTTTCCCCGGGGCCCGGGGGCGCTCACAACTGGCATCCGATGGCTTACAGTCCCCGGACCCAGTTCGTCTATATTCCTGCCAACCAGGAACCGTTTACCTACGATCTCGATGAAAACTTCGAGCGCAAGCCGATCGGGATGAACCTGGGCGTCAATTTCTGGAATCCGAGCAGTGAAGCGATACCTCTCGACCCCAAATTTGGCGAGGTCTTCCAGGGTTTCCTGTTGGCATGGGACCCGGTGGCTCAGGAAGAAGTCTGGCGCTTCCCGCATAGCCAGTCTGTGAACGGCGGCGTGCTCGTTACCGCGGGCGATCTCGTGTTTCAGGGTAACGGGGACGAGATCTTCGCGGCCTACGCTGCCGACACGGGCAAACTACTCTGGTCGGCTCCGACACAGACCGGCGTGGTTGCGCCACCTGTGACTTATTCAGTTGACGGCGAACAATATGTTGCGGTCGTGGTCGGCTGGGGAGGAGTTTCACCGAATTTCCTCGGATTCGCGATGAACGCCGATGGCAAGAGGCAAAGTATAGGCCGGGTTCTCGCCTTCAAACTTGGCGGTGACGCGGAGTTGTCGCCCAGGCCTGCCGGTCGGGGTGCTATGCCGGCATTTGAGGAATTCGGAACGGATGAACAGATCGCACTGGGCCGGGACCATTACGGGCGTTATTGTGCCGTCTGTCACGGTGTAGTGGCGATTTCGGGCGGAGTCATGCCGGATCTACGTTACTCGCCGGTAACATCCAGTGCCGATGCATTCCGCAGCATCGTCCTTGACGGCACTTTGCAGGACAAAGGTATGGCGTCGTTTGCGGAAGTGCTGTCAGCGGATGATGCTGAAGCCGTGCGCGCCTACATCATCGGTGAGGCGAACCGTAAACCGCAATAGTCGGCTCAGGTGAGGACCGATTTGAACGTCTGATCGAAAAATCTCGAGCTGATGTGTCACCGGGGTCGTGAGACCCTACAGTAAACCATGTGACCGGTTAACACCGAGGGGAAATGGCGCGCCCGACAGGATTGATTCAGATCGCCTTAGGGCGATCTTCACCCCTTCGGGGCGCCTTCGGCGTCCAAAACGCTAGCGCGTTTTGTCGAACAACGTCCGCCTCCTTGGGCGGGACACACCAGATAATAAGAAAAGGGGCCCCTTTGG
>JBFFOS010000017.1:0-26447 GCA_041574375.1 Woeseiaceae bacterium | reverse complement strand
GCCAAATGCACGTGCCGTGCGCACGTGATCGCGGGTCATCTCTTCAACCAGGACGGCCCGATAGAATCGCGTGTTGTAGCCCAGGGCAACGAACACCGAAGCGAGTGTCGGTACCGTCACGTACATCACGTAGTCCCCAACTGAGTGGATATTCCATCCTCGAACCGGAAACAGGTCGAGTCCGTAACTCGACGAAAAAATAATCTGGAACGCGATGATGACAATCAGGAAGCTGACGCTCATGCCGACTACGGCGAATCCCATGATGGTCTTGTCGATCCAGCCACTGCGGTTATACGCAGCGACAAGGGCCAGCAGGACACCGAGCAGGTTCCCCAGTATGAAACCGGGAGTAACAAGGGCCAGCGAGATCGGAATCGTGCGCCCCAGCATGCGGCTAACAGGCTCTCCGGTAGAGTCGGAGAGGCCGAAGTCCAGTGTCACCAACTCTTTGAGGAATTCGCCATAGCGCACGAAAAAAGGCCGGTCATAGCCAAGCTCGGCACGAACTTCTGCAATTTCTTCTGCCGTCGGATTCTTGCCGAGTAGCTCGAAGGTCTGGTCGGGACCGTAATAAACCATCAGCACGAAACTGATGAAGGTAACTCCGAGAACCAGGGGGATGCCGCCTAACAGCTTGCGGATAGCGAACTGGAGTACCTCCATTCTAACTAGTTCCCCTTTTCCAATGCAGACGCCTCGCTCTTGTCAATGTCGACGTACTTCATAAAGAAACCACCCACGATTTCCCGGTCGGGCATGGCGATCACGTCTTTATGCCACATCATAATTCGTGTGCGAGACAATGACATGATACCGACGCAGTCATCAATCGCCATTTGATTCATACGCCGGTATATCGTGGTGCGCTCAGGCGAAGGTTGCATCACGGCTGCCTGCTCGTAGAGCCGGTCAAATTCGGGATTATTGTAGTTCGCGTCATTGGAGCCCGGTGACCCGTTAGGGCCGTAAAATAGTTGCAGGGTGTTCTCCGCGTCCGGGTAATCAAGGCCCCAGCCTTTCGCAACCAGTTGCAATTCACCACGCGACATGGCTTTCGAATAATCGCCAAATGTTGCGTATTGCTTCAGCACGAGCTTGTCGGTCGGATAACCGATCTTCACCATGAAGCCGCGAAACTGTTCAAAGAACAGCCGCTGACTGACGCCGGCCTGCGATCCGTATTCGAGAGTCGGCAGGTTTTCCGCGGTCCAGCCATTATCCTTCAGCAGCTTCCTTGCGCCTTCGAGGTCCCGCGTGACGCTCTCCATCGACAGATCGGGATCAAATTCCGGCACCACCGGCGTGATAATACCGGGGAATATTTGGCCCAATCCATAATAGAAGCTCTCGTTTCGCCGCTCCCAGTCAAAGGCCTTGACCATCGCGCAGCGTAATGCCTTGTTACGCTGCTCCCGTTCCGGATCTTCGTTGTACCCAATTTCTGGGAAACTCAAATTGAACGTCATGAACACCAACCCGGCTTCCATATACCACTTGATGTGGTACTTATTCGCGAACTCAGGCTTCGGCGTAATCGGATGCTTTGACGACAGCACAGAATCTACCTGTTCATTGGGCACGAGGAGATACTGGGTTTCATTACCCTTGGTAAACGAACCCCAGCGGGCTGAATTATCATTGATAAAATGAATTTCGAGGCGATCGATAAACGGTGGCGAGCGACCGTGAATTACCTCTATGCCAGTGTCCTTCTGCGTGGCCTCGTCGTAGCCTTCGTAATAGATATCGACGGGCTCCTGGCGGTACTTTTCGTTCTTTTCGAAGACGATGCGGGCGGAATTATAACTCACGACCTTGAAGGGTCCGGATCCAACGGCGTGAGATCCCATTTCCCGGCCATATTTTTCCACTGCTTCGTGGGGAACGATTGCTGCATAGCCTTGAGCGAGCGTATACACAAGCTGCGGATAGGGTTTGACAAGCTTGAATTGCACGGTGTAGCGATCAAGCGCACGCAGACCTTCAACCTCTTTGCCGTAGTCGGAGCCTGCCGCCTTCCATTCGTCCAACCCGACTATCCGCCCTTGCCATAACCACGCCCCTGCCGGGCGCTGTGATGGATCAAAGTGTCGCTTCAGACTGTAAACGATGTCTTCGGCCACCAGCTCACGACCGATACCACCTTCAAACGCGGGATCGTCAGTGAAGTAAACACCGCGTTTAATGCGAATGGTATACGTGAGCCCGTCGTCCGAAATCTCCGGCAAATCGACGGCGAGATTGGGCTTCACCTCATACGGTCGAGCCAGGTATTTGAACGAGTACAGCGTGTCGTAGGCATTGAGAGTAATGGTATTGACGTAAACATTACGGGCCTGTACCGGGTCGATGGATGAAGGGGCCCCATCCATGGAGTGCCTGTAGACTTTCAGATTGGCGTAAGGGTCTGAGCTATTGTTTCTGGGTGAGTCAACCGATCCGTCCTCTTTTGTCCCGCAACCAACAATCAGACTTGCAGCAATCAGCAACAACGAGAACGAGCGTCTAATTTGTAAACGAAGTGAAATCAATTCGATACCTCAAGACGTAGCAGTGAATGTGGCTGATGAAAGTGTTGCGCCGGACCGAGGCTCGGTCCAGCTCGAATAAGCGCTCAAAGTATCATATCTTGTGTTGTCCCGATTTCTCTCGTCGATGAGGTCAGTCTTGCAGCTAGTCGCAAGCCTAACGGCTGCAGACGGTGACCCAGCCTGAAAAAACAGTTCCAGCTTCCGAGTAGGTATTTATAACTGTCGGGAGAACAGGATCATGGCTGAGAGACGATACACGCCCGAGACGATCATACGCAAACTGACAGAGGCGGGAAGTCCTGCTAGGACAAGGCCAGCCCTCCCCGTCGGCATTTCGCGGCAGTTATGTCGAAACACGTGATCCGTCGCGTGGCAGCGCCACATCGTCAGCGTCGAATTTAATTACAAGAGTGAATCGAATTTCGAGGTGCGTCGCGGTACCAGGGACTGTTTCGACCCTGAAACCGCATTCCTGTTAACAATATAACATTCGAATTGACCATAAGTTTAGGCGCTTGTCGACTAATTTTACAGGAGAAAAAAGATTCGTAGACGATGTGTAAAACAAATCATAGCCAGTCAGTCAAGATCATTTGTCTGCAAGGGATTGCGGCAACACGGCGTGAGTTTGGCACAGGATTTGCAACTAATATGGGAAAAGGAATTAGGCCGCAGACTGTGCGTGCCGAACACACGGACTCAAGGAAGGACGCGTTAATGAAGCGTTGTGCGCTAATCATTTCGGACGATCTGAAATTCAGGGATTGGCTTGGCTATCATGTGACCATGCAGTGGCCGAAGATGATGCTCGAGTATTCGCGCACAGCCAACGCCCCCATGTACCTGGATCGCATCGAGATATCGCGTTATCAGCTGATTGTAGTTCAGCTCGGGTTTCGGACGGCAGTCGAGTTCACAACCTGCATTTTCCTGATGCGCGTTCTAAAACTGGACGTCCACCCCGAGATCGTGATTATTAGCGACAATCCGAAGGCGCTGCTGTCGGCGCGCCCGACGGCACTGGGTTCTGCGACCTGCCTAACGACCAGTCAGCTGACCACCTCGTCGATCAGCGCAACGTTCGCCAAGATCGCACAGCAAGGGGCGGAGCGATCGAAGAGGTCCAGGGACGGTGCTCCGGATATCTCCGGCTACACCATTCGCGAAGCCCTCGTCGGAACATACGGCGCGACCCTTTATCGCGCCTTCAGTGAACGCGAGGGAAGGGACGTAGCCCTGAAGGTTTGCGAACTCTCGAGAAACAACAAGACAGTCATGCACCAGCTTACGCTTCGCAAGGAATATGAAACGCTGCGCAAGCTGGGTGGTGAGTACGTCGCTCATGCCTATGATTATGGAGAAGAGGGCGATCTCGCCTACATGGCGCTCGAGTATTTTCCGCGGGGCACCATTGGAAACCTGTTCGCTGTCGCCGGTCGAAACGCCAGCCGAGTCGCCTACCTCCGACGGGTCGCCGAATCGTTGCGGGCTATTCATGAAGCCGGGTTCCTGCACCTGGATCTGAAGCCGAACAATGTAATGATTCGTGCCGATGGCTCCCCCGCTCTGATCGATTTCGGGATCAGCAAACGCATCGTCGTCGCGCGTTACCAGAATGGCGTGAGCTACTCGTTAGGGTCGCCTTATTTTATGAGTCCGGAGCAAATGCGCGGTGAATCGCTCGATGAGCGCAGCGATATATACAGCTTTGGCGCGCTGTGGTTTCGGATCTTTACCGGCGAGGTACCATTTCCCGGCCGCACCTTCGAGGAAATCCGCCTGGGGTCTGAAGACTCGGTTTCGCCAAGCATGGGTGATGCGCTGAAGCCTTATCAGCCGATCGTCAATAAAACGCTGGCCGGTGCTCGTGACCAGCGTTTCAGCACGGCCCAAGAATTGATCGACGATATCGACTATCATTTTGGTAATGCGACAGGCGTTCATCGCATCCCGTTTTTTGAGGAACGGCGCATGAGCCGGCTTAACAACAATGCAATCGGAATGCATTATTGCCCTGAACGAAGGAGAAGTGATTTCGAACGGATTCCAAATTACGCTTTGCCATAAAAACACAAACAATAAAGACGGCAGTGAAAGAGAAACGGTCGAGACTTGGTGCCGTTGTTGCCGGCATAGCGCTGGTTGCCGGAATCGGCAGCGTCGCTTACATGGTTGCGTCAGACAGACCCCTGAATCAGGGTCTGATTTTCGTCGTTATCATCGTTGGTCTCATTATCAGCGACAGCTCCCTCTGGCCCAACCGACCGCGCTGATTCCTCGTCCATATCGAGAATACTTGCTTCGATGGAGACGATCTGGCCTTCTTCATTCACGCCGATTTGGGATATCCGGGATTCCCGTAGTAACGTCAGCTGCTCGCCGCGAATGCCGAAGTAAGCGGCGATTTCCGTGTCCGGGACAGAGTCGATAGTCTGACGGCGGTCGTGCCGAGCGAAGCGGCGGCGATTAATTGTTGACCAGCCGGCAACCACAACAAAAATGATGGCGACGACGATCAAGTAGAACCAGATCACCTCTTTAAGGGTTTCAAATCCGCCGGCACGAACCATTACATCGTAGGCGAATTCAAAGCCGAGCAACCATGCGACCAGGCTGATCAGCGGTGCCCACAGGTAAGAGTAGACGAGCCACATAAAGCCCGTTATCAGGGTATCCGCTACCCGGTGCCGCCTGGACAGCAGTTGCGGCGAGTCGATCAGGACTTTGTCTCCTATCGAAGCCAAATCAGTCCTCCGGCTGCGGGCGAAAACCGCGGTCCGGACTGACCCAGACAGCTCGCTTGCCGCGTCTCTTGCGTATTGCCCTGGGAACTGCAGCGCAGCTGGCCGCAGCCTGGATCGACCAATAGACCATTGGGTACCAGATCATCCAGTAGTAGTAGCGTCCAAGCGTGTTGGATTCGTAACGACTGTCAATGATCAGGCTAATGAGGAATTGCAGCAGGCAGGTACTGCCCAGCAGCACGCCACTCCACCCGGGCAGAACCGCGGTCACGGCAAGCGGCGGTGGCAACGTAAAGAATTGTCCGATGAGCCAGATGATATATACGAATACAATCGTGTAAGCCCAGAATGTGCTGACAATGAGTTCAAGGGCGACTATCCACATGCGCCGGTTACGCCAGTTCATAAGTTCGGAAAAATGCCGCATCAGTACCTCGATGCCGCCCTGGGCCCATCGCAGGCGCTGGGACCAGAGGCCTTTGAAGGTCTCCGGCATGAGGATGTAACACAAGGCATTCGGTTCGTAGCGGACATCCCACCGGTGCGTCTGCAGGGACCAGCTGATATCGATGTCCTCGGTGACCATGTCGAGGTTCCAGTAGCCGACCTTCTGCAGCGCCGAGCGCCGGAAGGCGGCGACGACCCCCGACACGGTGAAGACGCGGCCGTAGATGCGCTGGGCGCGCTTGATCAGACCGATGATCGACGAAAACTCGCCAGCCTGTATCTTGCCGAGCAGGCTCGTGCGATTGCGAACGCGTGGGTTGCCGGTGACAGCACCCACCCGGGGCCAATTGACGAAATGCCACGTCAGCCAATGTGCTGCGTGAGGATCCAAGATGGCGTCGCCATCGATGCAGATGAGGATTTCGTTGTTTGCCGCCAATGCACCGGCGCGCAGTCCCATCGCCTTGCCCTGGTTGGTGTCAAAGTGAATCACGCGCAGCCGGTCTTCGAGCAGGGCCATTTCGTCAAGTATCTGCCCTGTCTCGTCGTTGCTTGCGTCGTCGATGGCGACGACCTCGAAATCCGGATACACCTGTTCGAACAGCGCGCCTATCGTTTCGCGCACATTCGGACCTTCGTCATGACAGGGCACGATAAAGGTTACACCGGGCGTTTCTTCGAGCGGCGGTGGATCATCGACCGCTCGTTTTTCCACTTTCTCTCGGTAAAAGAAATAATAGGTGGCGCCCATGATCCACAGATACGCCATGAAGAACGGATAGAAAAAGGCAAAGTCGAATAGAAAGCCGAAGATGTTCGAGAGCGTCATGGCATAACCTCACCGTAGCCGTCTGCAAGGGAAATGCCTTGCCGAAGATCGTCCAATCTTGGTTGATTGCCGATGAAGTCGTCAGGGTAGTAGCCGAGATGCCGGACGCCCAGCGATTGCAGCCAGCGCATCGTCCGTCTAAGTCGCTCACCATCGACTGGCTCCGACTGCCGCCAATCGACCGTCTGAAGTTCGAAAATCGTGCGCTCGAAACCGCCAGCCCGTTTGCCAACTGCCGCAACAAGTTGCTCGTAAAAGCGGCGCTCGTCCTCGGCGGCCTCCAGTCCCGGCATGGCCATGAGCGCAACGTGGTCATATGTCTCCAGGTACTGATCGAAATCCTGCGCCAGGTAATGGATGCTTTGTTCGTCGAGCAGGGCGCTCGCAAACAGGTTGCGCGCTGTTTTCAGGCCAGGCTGATAGTGCCTGACCTTATCGGCCAGGGTATTGCCGAGGTCGAGCAGTGTGCGCGATTTGAGCTGCGCCCATCGATCCTTGAATGCCGCATCGCCAAGTAATTCCTCCGGCGAAATGTCAGGACCGAAAGACTCGCGATAAACCGCGATGGCCGCATCGCTGAAGTCCTCGAATTCATTGAGACGACCGTCGTCGTGAAACAGCAAGCCGTCGAAACGCGAGTGCTTTGCGAGGTCCTCATAAACTTCTGCGATGCGCGCGGTTACCTCCGCATTGAACGGCGACAGCCGCGGCTCCGAATGCGGATCCGGGGCGACGATGCCGTCGCGGTATTCCATGGCACGCCACTCAGCCTCGAACGAACCTCCGACGAAACTCAACATTGGCAGCCAGGCATAGACGCTAACGTCAGCACGTGTCCTCAACTGCCACGCAACGCGCCCGAACAGGTCGGCGCGAACCGGCAGATGCCGATTCGGGAAGTACAGGGCATCGGCACCGCCATCACCGTCGGGGTCGGCAAAGGCCTGCAGGAATACGTGGCTGATCTCGAGCGCCTTGATTCGGTTTAACAAACGGCCAAGATTGGCTTCCTGCTGCTGTGGGTCCGGATCATAGACGTAGTCGAGGTCAACCTGGGCGACGCGCACGATTGCCGGCGGCTGGTCGAGCATCAGTTCCGCGCTGAAAATGCTCAGGGAAGGATTAGATACCACCAGGTACCGGCCGAATTGAATCGAGCCGTTACGCGTCGAGTTCTCCGGTGCGAGGGTAAGGCTGGTGCGCATGCCCAGGTCCCGCGCCACTGCGGCGATGTCGTCGTTATATGCACCGTATGGCCAGCTGATGACGCGTGGCGCCCGCCCCGTTCGTTCCCTGATGATGTTGACGCTCGCTGACAGATCTGCCTCGATCCGCTGCCGGTACTGCAAGTCGGTCTCGTAACTGTCGCCGTCATAGATGCGGGTAACCGCGGCCGGTATTGAATTACCCTGCGGGTTACCTGGAACGCCGCGGTGAAGGTCCTGGCTGTGCGATGCGACCTCCACCAGGCCCGATGCCTGCATCTCGACAATCTGCTCCCAGGTTAGAAAGTCTTCGCCGGAGCGATCTCTGCCGCCATACGAAACTTTCGTGTCAGATTCGATCCAGCCCGCGACAACGCTGACGACGGCGGGGTACTGGAAAAGTCTGAGCAAAGGGTAGACCTTGGTATAGACGCTCGCGAGACCGTCGTCGAAGCTAAGTAGCACGGCACGCTCGGGGAGGGGTGGTCCATTGTTGGCAGCGGCGATAACGTCATCGACACTGACCGGTTGAAAGCCGTTCTCCCGCAGCCAGGTGAACTGCATAATCAAATTGCGCGTGGATACCGCATACTGGTCCGGATCGTAGTCGCCAGTGACATCGTCGCGAATATCGTGGTATGCAATGACGCGCAGCGATGATTCTTCAGCGAGAGCTGGCAACGTCAGGAGTAGCAAAAGAGCGAGCAAACTGCGCATCAGAAGCTACCCCGCAGTCCACCAAAAATATACGTGGCGTATTCGCGCGTGCCGTCGTAGACGTTACTGTTGCGGCGCAGCCCTATGTAAGCCCCCCAGCGCGGATCGAAATCGGCATAGAACCGATAGTCCAGGGACCAGGTGGATTCCGGGCCGTAGCCGGACTGGTCCACCTGTCCAAGCGTGCCGGTAAGGTTGTGCCACAGCCCGAAGTCATAGCGGCGATACATGAGCCAGTCGTTGCTGACTCCAACACTCCAACTGAAGCTGCTTCTCGGGCTGAAGTAAGGCACGTCGTCTTCGTTACTTCTGGAAGTGTAAATGGAACCTAGTAACGACAACTTGTACTCGGCCCAATTGACAACATGCTGCCGGCCGTTGACGTACAGCGAACGCGATGCATTGCCGTCACTAAAATCCTGCAGTACCAGGCCGCCTTCAACGACCGTTGATTCGTGTCGCGAATACGCAGCGCTTAATCCGAAGAGGTCGCTGCTAATACCTGCTCGTTCTCCGCGAAGCGGCATCGAATTGCTGTGAGTCTCCAGCCGTCCGCCAACCTCGAAGTAGTCGTTGATGCGGTAGTCGATCGAGCCTCGCAAACCGAGGTCGCCGCCGTCGCGACCGCCGGAAAGCTGTGCGGACGCCAGCCAGCGTTTGTGACGGTATTCTGCGCCGGCGCCGATGCGCTTGCGGTGCAGGTCGCCCTCGGGGAATTCGGCAAAGGCGTCGTGAGACGTCACGAATGCCCGGTAGCGGTAGGCAAGCGGCGCTGAGTACCAGGCGGCTTCAACCTCGTATTGATTCTCGCCGAAAGTTGAACCACTGCTTTGACCGGTGCCGGCGTCGACCGTCAGTGCTTGTCGATTGTGAATGTCCCAGCGTTTCTCCAGGCCTGCGACGGCCGGCTCGAAGGGATAGCGTTCTTGCAGGTAAACAAGTTCCCGTTCGACACTGGCATAGTCGCGGTTGTCGAGCTGTGTGTGGGCATTGCCGACACGTGCCGAGATGAGTCCCGGTTCGACGGCCAGTACCTGCGCATACTCGGACAACGCGCGGTCGATCCAGCCACGCCAGCGATAGACATTGGCAAGTTCCTGCCGGATGTCGGTGTTGTGGGGTAACGACGCCGAAAGGTGCTCGAAGTGCAGCTGCGACTGGGCCAGTTGATCGGCATAGGCACGCGCAAGACCAACCATGATAACGGCTCGCAAGTATTCTTCAGAACTCCGGATCAGCCCTGTGTCAGGGATTTGCCGAACAGGGGGCAGGTTTTGCACCAGCGTCTGAGCAAGCGTCAGCGCGCGCTTGTGCTCCTGGAGATCGGTGTAGGCATAAAACAGTCGAAACTGAATCTCGATGTTATGCGGGTCTCGCTCCAGTGCGGTTTCCAGATAATGGCGGGCCAGCTCGGGCTTGCGTTGGTGAAGATAAGAACGACCGACCGCGGCAAGCACGTACACGGGAAGATCCTCCGTTTGCGCCAGCTCTGTTTCGAACTCTTCAATAGCCTCGGCAGAACGAAGCCGATCTGTGAGCGCGACTACCCGGTCGTAAAGCAAGCGCTGTCGTACCGCTGGTGCGAGCTCGTTTCTCGCCAGTAGTTCGTCCAGATCCGACAGCGCCTTGTCGGTGCCCACGAATTTTTGCGCTGCCGGATACGAGGACTGCGCGCCAAACCGAATTCGCAGCGCTGCTACATCGGCCTCCAGGTGTACGATCTCGTCGTCGCTGACGACACCCGGATGCTGGCGCGCCAGCACCAGCGCCTCTTGTGGCAACAGGATGGATCGAAGTAGCAGCACCGTCGCGCGTAGTGCGGCGCGATTGCCGGGCTCGCTGTCGAGGACAACTTGGTAGCTGGCAAGTGCCTCCAGCGGTCGACCCTGGCGTTCGAGAATATAGCCCTCAGTCAAGCTCAACCGAACATGACTGTTCTCAGGGTCGGGATGTGCACCGAGCACCTGTCGTGCGTCAGCGAAGCGGCCGGCATCTGCGTATACCATCGCGAGTCCAACGCGAGCTTCGATGTCGCGATCGCTTTGCTGCAACAGCGATGCGTACGATTCGGCGGCGTCCTCGAAGTGTCCCAGGTTGCGCTGCGATTTGGCTACGGAGTGGAGTACGTAGTCGGGGGCATGCTTGGCGTCGATCTCGGCCGCCACAGCGATTGCTTCCTCGTCGCGGCCAGCCCACCCCAGCACAACAATCTGGTCATAGCGTAGCTGGAGATTGGCGGTATCTGCGGCACGCAGTTCACCGATAAGTGCAAGTGATTCATGGAATTCGCCGGCGCGCGCCAGTTCGATTGCTCGCGCATGCGGCGAATCTGGCTCATTAGTTGCTGACACAGGGGCGCTCGGAAGGCCTAGACCTGTCCAGATCAGCAATATCAGCTTGAAATGGTGCTTTGTTGACATATGCCCGTTGAGCCCCAAAAACTCGATCAGAGCACGGTGCCGCCTATCGGACCGCGCATACTCACTTACACAAAGTAAAATGCTATGCGTTTATTGCGCCCAAGACCGGATTTCGGACACGAAACAGACAATCAATTCCCGAAAAGTGCGACCGCCATCACACTTCTGGATTATGGTCAGCTATTCGGCGGTATGGACATGACCGAGCTGGGGCAACTTAACTCGCGCTGGTTGTTTTGCTTGACTTCTTTTTGCGTGGCTTTTGCTGGCTGGTGACCCGCTGCTTGCGGGTCGTTACAGGCTTAGTCGCGGCCTTTTTTTTCTTCGTGTGCCGGCTGAGGTCGGGCTGCAACTTCTCGAGCGCTGTGGCGATGCGTTCCAGGTTCTCATTAATCGACTCACCGAGTTCGATGAGGCGCTCCGACTGCTGTTCTTGCTCACGCGGTGACGGACCCGCGTCTTCGTCATTGCAATTCTTCAGGTCACCGGAGAAAAACATGACAGGTAGATCGACGGTTTCGTCGAGATCTGCCGACTCCACATCGAAGGGCTCGGCGTTGGTTTGCAACGCTGACGATTTGGATTTCATGGTCTGCCTCCAGAACGAACCTGATTGCAACTATGCAACTCGTGCGCTGAATATCTATGACGGAGATCACAGTCCGCGGATTTCTGCCACGGAATGTCGGCTGACCGCCGCAGCTGAATCGGCCGTGTGCACAAAGTGGATTTGCCATTCGTGACCAGCGCGCGGGTCGGTTTGAGCGGCGTGCGTATTGCCGCGTCGCAATAAATCCGGCACCGCAGTCGAAAGCACCTGAGTCCAAGCAGCGGCCATCCCATCCTCTCGGCCAACCCGGCGGGAATCGAACCGCCAGCAATCCAAATCGTATAGGATAGGGCGCAAACTCGCAGGCCAGAACAAAAAGAAAGACTGCTGCCAGAATGAACATCTACACCATTACTATTTTTGTCAGCATCCTGGTTTACATCGGGATCGGAAACTACGCCGGCCGCAAAGTTAAGAATCTTGACGACTACGTTGTGGCGGGACGAAACGGGTCCACGCTGATGATCGTTGGGACTCTGGTCGCGAGCTTTCTGAGCACGAACACATTTCTTGCCGAGTCAGGCATGGCATATGGAGTCAATGCGGGAGGGTGGATACTGATACCTCCGATCTCTGCAGCTGGCTATGTTTACGGCGCTGTATTTTTTGGGCGCTATCTGCGCCGAAGTCGTGCGCTCACTGTTGCCGAATTTTTCGGGCGTCGCTTTAATGATCATCGAGTCAGGCTGGTTGCCGGTGCGACCGTAATCGTCGGCATTGGCTGTTACCTGATCGCGGTGACGCAGGGTGCGGCACTGATTTTGTCGGAACTTGCGGGGCTCGAATACCGGAGCGCTTTGATAATCGTCTGGTTCAGCTATACCTCGTTCACACTGTACTCGGGGTCCAGGGGCGTCGTCATTACAGACACCCTGATGTTTCTCTTATTCTCGTCTGTGACGCTCTTTGCTCTTTTCTCCATTCTCGATACACACGGCGGCTGGATGACCGCGCTCGAAGGGCTTGCGAATCTTGAGGCGAAGCCGGATTTGCTCGAATGGTACGGCCAGCTTGGACCGGATAAGGAATGGCAGTCGCCCGCAGATTTCCTGATTTGGGTCCTCATTGTTGCTTTCGCATGGAGCCTCGTGACCGCAATCAGTCCCTGGCAGTCAAGTCGCTACCTGTTGGCGAAGAACGAACACGTCGTTCTGCGCTCAGCATGTCTTGCGGCTATCTGCGTGATCTCGATTCAGACGCTGTTGTACGTTGGCGCCGCCGTGGTGAATCTAAGTAACCCTGACATCGTGCCGTTTGAGAAGGTCATGATCTGGGCGTCGACGAACATGATGCCACCTTTGCTCGGGGCGCTCGTGCTGGCAGGTGTCGTTGCGGCGGCCCTGTCATCCGCGACAACATTTCTGTCAATCGTCGGCTTTAATCTGAGCAACGACATACTTGGCCGGTCCGACGACTCGGATAAATCTGCCTTGGGTTACAGTCGGTTGATGATGTTCGCCACCAGTATCGTCGCGTTGATAGTCAGTCTTTCCTTTGAGCCGCAGATCTTTTGGTTGACCTATTTCGCTGGAACGTTGTTTGCTTCGGCCTGGGGACCAGTCGCATTGATGAGCGTATGGAGCAGCCGCATTACGGCCGCCGCTGCCATGTGGGGAATCATCGCCGGTTTTTTCGGCAATGTGATTCCGAAATTGCTGAGTCTTGCAGGTGTTGTTGAGTGGCCCGTCTATCTGAACCCCATTCTTATTGGAGCAGCATTTAGCCTGATTACGGTCCTGCTTGTATCTCGATATACACAGGTCACCGACGAAGAACGCGACTACAGGGCATCTCTGTTCGTTGCGCCGAAGGACGATGTTGATCCGGGCAAGATCGCAGGCACGCTCAGGATTGCGTACCTGACAGGGGGGTTCGGTCTATTGGCGGCTGCTCTGCTAATGAGCTTGTTTGTATTTCCCTACCGGGAATTGAAGGGCGAGTCGGTCATTGGCGGATGGTTTAGCATCGAGGCGGTTTTCGCTTACGGCTGGGTGCTTATATTCCTGGTCTGCACATACCTGCTGATTTACGGCGCGCGTCGTTCTTACGTGCGGCGATTGAAACAATAGCGCTATATGGACCGGAGCATGCTCTTCGCAGGACTCAACCCAACGCCACATGTGCGGTGCTCACGGACGCTCGCCCGCCCCTAGCGCGCCTTCGCGCCACAGCGACAAAACCCAGGTTCTGAGCGCCTCGTCCGTCCAGTGCAGACCCTCGAATCGAAACGCCGGTGTGAAATAGCCGCCATCGGGTCGTATGCGGCCGCGATACACCTTGATCGGGATGACCAGTGTCGCGAGTCCCGATGGCAACGGTTCGGGTCTCGCTTCCATGTACTGCGTGTCCGCGGATGTCACACTGCCGACGTGAACGACTTCGGGTACTTCCGTCAAGAGACTCATCGCGTCGAGGCACGCACTTCCGCAGGTCGTGTCCGTAAGCACGACGACAGTTCCCCCGTACGTCGGCGCGGCCGGAGTCGATTTTTCGATGGTGGAGGAGTTTTTCGAATCCTGCTCACCCTCAACAGGCGTTTCGCGCCAGAGGGCCTGGCCGTCTTTCAGCGATGCCGCGAGATGCCGAAGTACGTGATGCGACCAGCGGTACGCAAAATGCGAGTCGCCGAACTGCTCGCGGAGCATCGATGGCACTGTCTCCCAGTACGCGATATTGCCCTCGGATACACGCCACTCGACGAATTCCGCATCCTCTTCGTCATCGCCCGGCGATTCATCCCACAACGATTCCGCGAACAGCTCCGCCCACATGCTCGCGCCGCCGTCATTGCCTCGCAAGTCGAGAACGACCAGCTTTGCGGTGGTGCGGGCCTCGCGCAATTGCCGAAACGCATCTTTGTATATCGCCACCTGGGCTTCGTCTGGCCCAAAGGTCGAGGCCTGCAGCCAGTATACGCCGGACTCCGGTTCGTAAAGCCCGACCTCGGGGCGTGTCCGACCGCGGGCAGCGGTATAGTCATCCCTGTGGTCGTCCCATGAGACTTCGCGCCATTCAAGGTCGACCGCAATTTCACGATTTTCGCGGACGAATACGCAGTGCTGCGGGACGCCAACGAAGGGATTACCAAAATCGACAAAGGCGCGCGCGGCAGCCGGCACCCAGTTCGCCGGAAGCGCCGGGTTGAACTGGAAGTCGAACACACGTTGTCTGACCAGTTGCTCGGCGGCTTGGCCATCGCAGGATCGCAGCTGGTCACCTTCGGCCAGTTCGGAAACGACGGCGGTGTCTACGGTGTGGACAACAAGCGCAGCATTGCGCCAGGTTGTGAAAAAACCGGGCCAGCGCGCCGCGGTACTGCGATCGACGTCGAAGCGAATATTCAGGTGACCATCGCGAAATCCACTGACAAATTTCAACATCGCATAGACATACTCATCGGCGGTATCGATCGATTCGGCCAGCGTCATTTGCTGTTCAAATCCTGATTCAAGCCAATCTCCGAATCCTGGATTCAGCGTGTCCACGGGACCGGGGTGGCTCTCGAGAATTATGCGTCGTGCCGCCTGTATATCGTCCTGGAAAGTCGTCGACCAATCTGTCGACTCTTCTTTTGCGGCCGACTCAGCATCCGCGACGGCCACCGGGGCGGTGCTCGAAATTGCCAGCATCAAGGCGATTGTTATCAGGTATCGAAACACGCCGAGTCTCCTGTTCTACTTTGTGGTTTTGCACGGGTTGGCTTTCCCGATTAGAGTCCGCCCATCGCTTCTGGGTTTGATTGTGCCATGTTTGACTGATCCCAAAGGGTCATTACAGATTCGGGGTACAGGAAACCGGGGTATGGGTTTTCGCGCCCTTTCTGGCAAACCACCATATCCGTTAACTCGCGCACACGTCGGTAGCCCAGCGGGCGCGAATGCGGCATCCTGTAATCCTTTGCACGGGTGTTTTGTCAGTCATTGAAGGGTCTATGAACCAAGTGATCCGTTCCGGCCGTGATTTCTGGATATTCCACGTGAGCTTCTGGGCGCTCGCGGCCGCCGCCCTGTTTCTGTACGGGCTGACCTATGGGCATGTCCAGGTTGCAGCAGTCCGCAACCTTTACAGCCCCCTCGTCGGTTTCGCGTTCTCGTATCTCATCAAGACGATCTATGACAGTCGGTTACCGTCAGGATTCGGCCGTCGGCTGCTATTGGTTGTAGGATTATCGTGCCTGGGCGCACTGGTATCGGCGATGGTCGTCAACCCGATTACCTACGGCCTGCTCGGCTACGAAATCAGTGATCTTCCTCTGCGCAACCTGCTTCAGGATGGTTTGTATTTCGTACTGCTGTATCTGGTGTGGAGCCTGTTGTACCTGCAGCTGGTCGGCCGATCGCTGGTCCCGGCGCCGTCAGAAACTATTGGAATGGAGACTATAAGCGTCACCAAGGGCAACCAGGTCTTCAAGCTTGATCTCGCGAAAATTGCCTGCATCAAGGCGAGTGGCGACTACGTCGAGTTTTGTACCAGCACCGGGAGTTACCTGAAGCATGGGACGATCAGTTCCTACGAGAAGGCACTGGATCAAGGCGCGTTCGTGCGCGTCCACCGCTCAGTGATCGTGAATCGGGACAGAATCGTCTCCATCTCGGGTCCGACCAAGGGACAGTACTGGATCAAGCTGCAGGACGGGCAGGAAATTCGCTCGAGTCGCAGGTATAGAGAAGTCGTTGAATCGCTTACGCCCAGGGCACCCTGAAGCGTCCCATTCGTCTCCCGTTCACCGATCGTCCTGCCCATTAGCCGAGGAAATGCCTCTGCGATCGAATCTCTCTGGCGTGGTTTTAAAGACGCCTGCATATTTAGGGCAACAGCCAGCAATGAGAATCCAGATCATGATCAAGAAAGTTTATTCCCTGCGCGTCGTGGCCTCGGCCCTGATTGTGTTAGTGGCGTGCTTTGCAGTGCACGGCCCGGCCCAGGCCCAACACGGGCATATGACGCCCGTCCTCAGTGCCTACTTGAAAATGGTCTTTGCAGGCGATGTGAGCGGTGCAGTCGACCTGTTTGCCAGCGAGCCCGACGACCGTGGCTCGATGATGCTCGCGGACAGGTTCGAGCGCCGCTTCAACGAGCGGACTGACGGACTGGACCTGACCCGCATCGAGAGTCCTGTCGTGCGAGAAATCGCCGAGCTGTTCCAGTCCTATTGGCTGGACGCTTTGACGAAAACGGCTCCGCTCGATGTACTTGAAGAACGCCTCAAGCGTCGGCTGGACGACATGTTGATCGAGCGCGGGTTCGCGAGCGCGCTCGAGGACGAAGACGCGTTGTTCGAAAACGTCGAGGCATTTATCCGAAAGGAGGGTCTTTTTGCGCAGAGCGGGCGTACGCCACCGCTACTCGACTTGATGATCTGGACAAGTAACGACACGGTTGTCGAGTCCGTGGAACTGACGGATGACACGTACGAAGTTGAACTCAACTACCTCGACGATTTCGTATCCTATGGGTGGTCGAATTTTGCAGCCTTCGGAATGGCCAGTACCGGGGGCTGGGCCAAGAAAGATGGTCTGTACTGCATCTGTCGGCATTACGACCTCGATTCCGAGCGTTTCAAACTGTCGTTCCTGAAGCATGAGGCACGACATTACGCAGATTTCAAACTTTACCCGGAGTTACAACCTGCCGATCTCGAGTACCGCGGCAAACTGACCGAGCTGGCGTATTCGGAAGAGGGAATCTATCGGCTGCTTGAACAGTTCACCAAGGCCGCCAACCGGGTCGAGAATGCGCCGCACCCGCTTGCAAACTGGTACGTCGTCGAGGGCTTGTCCGAGCTTCTACCGGATGGCGAATGGCCCGCAGACGCAAGCGCCTGGGAATCCGTCCCCAAAGAGCAAATTCGACAGGCCGCAAGGCGCCTGCTTCAAATTCATGACAACAAACTTGCCGACCTGGGCCCGTCCACTGCTAAGGGTGTCGTCAATCTTTAAAGGAGCATCCTTCGTTCAGGACTTGCCCCGCCGCCAGCTGGCCCGGTGTATGCGAAAACGCGCTGCGGATAGCCCGAATACCATTTCTCTGAATGACGTGCTTCCATTGGACTAGGCGGCGGCGAGCGCCGTGAGAGTCCTGGTATGGTCGGGAAAAGACTCAATACGGAAGCGGCAGAGATATTTCGCGAATGCGCCGAGATTCTGCGGCACCAGAAGGCGAACCCGTTTCGCGTCAATGCCTACATTCGCGCGGCCAATGTTCTGGAGTCGCTCGACATCGACGTGCGCCAGCTCCTGGAGCGGGAAGGCGTTGATGGCCTGGTCAAGTTGCCGGCCATCGGCAAAGGCCTCGCCGCGGCGATCGAGGAAATTGCCCGAACCAGTCGGCTTTTGCAGCTTGATCGTCTGCGCGGTGAAGCGTCGCCGGAAGTCTTGTTCCAGTCTCTGCCGGGCGTCGGGTCCAAACTTGCTCGCGACATTCACGACAAATTGCACGTCGATACGCTTGAGGAACTGGAAATTGCGGCATATGGCGGTTTGCTGACAACGATACCGGGCATCGGTGAACGACGTGCCGCGGCGATTCGTGCCGGCTTGGCGGTAGCACTCGGGCGCGGCACCGCGTCACGACGGAGACGCGTCCCCGCGCCGCCTGTAAGTCTCTTGCTCGCGATCGACATCGACTATCGAAAAAAGGCCGCTGCCGGCAAGTTGCCAAAGATTGCGCCGCGTCGGTTTAATCCCGAGGCCAAAGCATGGTTGCCCGTACTGCATGCGAATCGGGATGGATGGCATTTCACGGCGCTGTATTCGAATACTGCGAGGGCACACGAACTTGACCGAACGCGGGACTGGGTCGTTATCTATTTCTATGATGACGATCACCAGGAAGGGCAGTGCACGGTCGTGACGGAGACACACGGGGCCATGATGGGCCAGCGTGTCGTACGCGGCCGCGAAGCGGAATGCCGAAGCTACAGAAAGACAGCTAGCGCGTTGTCGGTTCTGTAATCGCCGGAACAAAACACAACGAGGGAGACAGGATGACAACCATAGCCGTGCTAACCACGATCGACAGCCTCGAGCAGGCGCGCGCGATTGCGACGGCGCTTGTTGAACGTAAATTGGCAGCCTGTGCCCAGATATCGACGATCGAAAGCATTTATACCTGGAAGGGATCGACCCAGGATGATCAGGAATTCCGCGTAATGGTCAAGACGACGGAAGAATGCTACCGAGGTGTCGAGGCGGTGATCCGGGAGTTGCATGCCTATGAGTTGCCAGCCATATACGCGTTCGGCATGACGCACGTGTTTGAGCCCTACGCCGAGTGGGTTGCCGAACACTCTATTCCTGGCGAAGTCTGACAAAACCCTGAACCTCGAAATGTAAGCCCTTTGGTCCATATCGGCGCTTGGGCTACACTGCCTGCTCGAAGAAGAAGGAGGTAATGCCATGTCGTGGAAGCATACTCAGGTAATTGCAGTCGTATCCGTTTTATTTTTATCGGCCTGTTCCAAGTCTGAACCCGAGGCAGTCTCCGAGCCGCCGCCAGACGAAGAGGCGGCAGCCGCAGCCGAGTCAGCGCCAGAGCCGGTTGTCGAGAAGGCGGCCAGCAGCGATCCGACGGTTGCCGATCCCGACCGCTATACGGCGGAATTCGAGAACGATGCGGTGCGCATTGTCAGGATCAGGTACGGCGCCGGGGAAGAATCGGTCATGCATCACCACCCCAATAGCGTCGCGGTGTTTATCACCGATACGGTGGGCCAGATGACGACTCCTGACGGGTCGATAGTGGAGTTTTCGGCTGCCGCCGGCGACGCTGTATTCAATCCTGCCGGTGATCATCTGCCCAGGAATACGTCCGACGCGGCCTGGGAAGTGGTAGAGGTGGAGCTCAAACAGCGGGAATCAGTTCAGGCAGGTGCCAGTGCCCCGCACGCGAGTGTCGTGGATCCGGAGCACTACGCGGTTGAATTCGAAAATGAAGCGGTCTGTATTGTCAGGATCAAGTACGGCGCCGGGGAAGAATCGGTCATGCATCACCACCCAGATAGTGTCGCGGTGTTCCTCACTGATCACCTGGTAGAGATGAAAATGCCAGACGGATCGACAGAGGAGATTTCGGCCAAAGCGGGCGACGCCATGTTTATTCCGGGCGGAGACCATTTGCCCAGGAATATCTTCGACTCAGCCTGGGAACTGGTCCTGATCGAGCTAAAGCAGTAAGCCTCTAGAGCCAAAGGCCGAGCGCAGCGGCGACGACCGATGGGCGAGATGCAGGATGCCTCTCGCCCACCGGTTATCGCACGCGCCACGCAATTACGCAGCAAAGAGGCCGCAGATTAGAGGCGCCTAATCGGCATCGCTGCTCATCTCAGCCGGGGGCGCAAACAGCGAAAGGTCGGGCCGCTTATTGCTGCCGGTCAACGAGACCATTTCGTAGCGGACCAGACCGTTAGAGGTAGTCGCCCAGTTGGGGACCCAAAGGTTGCCGAATCGTTTCAGAGGCCCGAACGTATAAACATATTGTGTTGTCGCCCAGATAACCGGTTCTTTACGGGCATTCAGGATTATCCACCCATGTGGCGCGGCGTCCGGTCCGATGAACTCGAGCGCGGGCAGAGCCGAGACGTCGGCGATGGTGCCGTAGCGAACCTCGAGGTTTCGATCATCGCGGGCGATAGCACGAGCTAGTCGGTAGATACTGTACGGCGCTCGCTCCATCGCATTGGCGAGTGCTTCATCCTCTCCGTATCGGAACTCGCCATTGGTCACGCTCCAGTAACGATGCTCCGGACTGTATGCCCGAGTTCGTGAGTAGAGTTCGCTTTCCATTGTCACGAACGAACGCGGTCCGGTCATGTCGAGAATTTCATTCTCGAGGTATCTGTCCGCGCGATTGGCGATGTCCCATTCATGCACGAAATGCACGGCTTCCAGGTCGTGCCAGATGGTTTGGCCACCCATTGTTTCGACCATTGCCACCGCGTCGGCAATTGCCTCAGGATCGCCACGAAGCCCCGAGCGCTCTGCCGAGCTTGCCGTGTCGATTGTCATGCCAAAGGCGAGCGTTAAAAAAATGAAGATTGTCTTTTTTTTCATTTAGTCAGTTTCCTTGATTGCAGTCGAACTCTCGGGCTTCGTTCCGTCATAGCTGGATCGGGAGGTCGCGAATGCGCTTTCCTGTTGCTGCATAAATGGCGTTGGTTATTGCAGGTGCGACTGGTGGTAGAGGTCCCTCGCCGAGCCCCCTGGGCGAGTCGTTGCTATCGATGAAATGAACGTCGATCTCCGGGATGTCACGGATTCGGCAGAATTCGTAATCGTGAAAATTACTCTCCTGCACAATGCCTTCCTTGACGGTAATCCGTCCGTATAGCGCGGCAGCCAGCCCATCGACGATACCGCCCTCAACCTGGTTGACTGCTCCCTGCGGATTGACCACCAATCCGCAATCGATCACGCAAGTAATCCTGTCGACCGTCAGGCTGTCCTTGCTCACCGTGACTTCGGCTACTTCAGCAACCCAGATGCCCTGGTTGTAACTTGCTGAGATGCCGCGCCCCTTGCCGTCAGACAAAGGCGTTCCCCACTGGGCTCTTTGCGCAGCGACGGTTATCACGTTCCTGAGACGCGATGCATCGAAGCGGAAGTCATCCCTGACTTGCACAAACTGCTCGTCGCCCACGAGTTCAAGCCAGAACCTCACGGGGTCTATCCCCGCCACGTCGGCAAGTTCATCGATTGCACTGGAGACCGCAAAGACGTTGCTGGAATGCTCTGTGGCACGCCACTGCCCGAGTGGAATGCGTGCCGGAACGGCGGCATAGTCAAATAGCAGGTTGGGGATAAATCCGGCGGGAAATTCGTAATTACCGATCTCGGCAGGCGAGCCATCTCGCTCGAGGTAGATCTCCCTCGGATGACTGGCTATTTTATGGTGCCAGTGACTGATCTTGCCAGCGCTGGTTGCTGCCCTGATACGCTGCACGCTGGCCGGGCGAAAATAGCCATGGCGCACATCGTCCTCACGTGACCAGACTGTTTTCACGGGCCGCTCGAATTGCCTCGACAACAAGACGGTATCGGTTATGAAGTCGGCATAATAGCGCCGCCCAAAGGCGCCCCCGGAGCGCAGGACGTGTATCGTGACGTTTTGCTGTGGGACGTTCAGGACCTTTGCCACAGCCTCGGCAGCCATCGGAGGATTCTGCGTCGGAGCCCAGACCTCGACCTTGTCGCCCTTGACATGCGCTGTGCAGTTCATCGGTTCCATGGGCACATGTGCGAGAAAGGGCAGTCGGTAGGTTGCCGCGATGCTGTGCTCCTGGTCGTCGAATTCGATGATGCCGTCACTCCTCACGACCTCGCTCTCGCTATCGAGTGCTGTTTCGAATCGCTGCATGAGTTCGTCCGAATCGTCGCGCGCGGCGGGCATTTGCCACTCGACCTTCAACGCCTCGGCACCCTGCATGGCAGCCCAGGTTGTCGTCGCCAGGACGGCGACGCCGGAGACGAAATTCGGGCAGTTGGGGAGGATAATGCGCCCGCCATGGTCGGTGTTCTTGAGCACATAGAAGTCGACAACTCCGGCGATCTCGCGAGCGCCCGACGAATCGAATGACACAGGCTGGCCGTCGCCGTGCGGGCAACGCTTCACGACGGCAAAGAGCATGTCCGGTAGTTTCAGGTCCAGGCTGTACTGCTGGCGGCCATCGCAAATCAGATCTAGGTCAACGTCGGCTACGGATGTGCCGACGAGCTTGAACTCTCGGGGATCTTTTAGCGCGGGTGCCTCCGGGACGGGCAGCGCGCCGGCGGCTTCTGCCAGGTCCGCATACGCAAGCCGGCGGTTACCTGGCCGATCGACGACATAGCCCTGGCGGGTTTCAAGCTCTTCAACTGGCGACCCGAGTCGATCTGCAGCGGCGGCGATCAGCATAGCTCGCGCGCTCGCACCTGCCTGTCGCATTGTGTTGTAGTTCAGGCGTATGCTCAGGCTCCCTCCCGAGAACTGGTTGGTCAGCCTCGAATCCCAGGGAGCCTGCTTTACTTTGATCGACGCCCAGTCAACGCCAAGTTCTTCCGCAATTATCATTGGCAGCGCCGTCTTCACCCCCTGGCCCATGTCCGGGTTCTGGGCGTAGATGATTATCTGGCCGTCGGAGCCTATTTTGATAAGGGGATGGAGTTCCTGAGCCGTTACCCGCGCATCACCGTAGCGTGGCATGCCGATGACCAGGCCCATGCTGGAGATGGCGCAGAGTTTCACGAATTCCCGCCGGTTTAGTTCACTCACGGGCGGCCTCCTCACGAGATAGTTCCGCTGCGCGGTGTATCGCCTTGCGAATCCTGGCGTAGGTGCCGCAGCGACAGATATTCCGGTGCTGACGATCGATGTCTTCATCACTCGGCGATGGCAGTCGCTCGAGCATCTCGGCTACCGCCATGATCTGGCCACTCTGGCAGTATCCGCATTGCGAGACATTGACCTCGCGCCAGGCCTGTTGCACCGGATGTGACGCGTCCCTCGACAGTCCCTCGATGGTCGTGACGGTGCGATCGGCAACGGCCTTGACCGAGGTAACGCAGGCGCGGCGGACTCTGCCATCGACGTGCACGGTACAGGCGCGGCATTGACCGACACCACAACCGTACTTGGTCCCGGTCAGTCCGGCACCATCCCGGATTACCCAGAGCAGGGGCGTGTCGTCAGCGCCATCGAACTCGTAGTCTTCGCCATTCAGGGTAAAGCGGATCATGTCTCTCCTTCGCGAATGCGCAGATGTTGGTTGGCAGCGATATTATTAAACATGTCGTGGTGCCCGGACGGCCAGTCGATACTGAGTGTTGCAACCTCCCGCGCCTCTCCCAGGCCGAAATGCAGGATCGGTTCGTTCTGGCTCGCGTAACCGGTGCTCGGATTCAGCCAGCGAACTTGTCGCATCGGCCGTACGCCGCTGCGCGTTGTAATAGTAACGCGCACACCCACGGCCATGCGATTGGATTCGGAGCCTTCGAGGCTCAGTTTGAGCCAGTTTCCCTGCGAAAGGTTCTGATACATGGCATTGTCCTGATCGCCGTCGCCCCAATTGGCGACGTACAGGTCGAGGTCGCCATCCCCGTCGATATCGGCCCACGCGATTCCCGCCGAGATGGATGAGTGGGTAATGAAATCGCCGTCGGTAATAGCGGCAAAACTTGCCGCACCGTCATTCAGATAAAGCTGATTGTGAATGTGCTCGGTTCCTTCAGTGCCGTTGGCAATCGCGATATCCAGATCACCATCGAGATCAAAATCTCCCCAGGTATGGCCTTTTGAAGGCGTACTCATTGGCGTGGACAGGCCCGCCTCGTGTAGATGAAACGTTCCGTCTCCAGCGTTCAGGTACAGGTGATTCTGGTCGCCTTTTCCAATATTCGTCACGAACAGGTCGAGGTCGCCATCGTTGTCGGCATCGGCTGCCGATGTTCCATAGCTGAGGGCGCGTGACTCGACAGCATCGCCGTTTTGTATCTCGGTGAAGCTGAAATTACCCTGGTTGAAGTAGAGGAAATTACGTTGCCTCGACGGTGGTTCTGTAGACATGTCTACGAAGTTGCCGACATATAAATCGGGATCGCCATCGCCGTCAAAGTCCGCGAATACGCAACTGCGGCCGTCGCCGCCGGTGCCGCTGACAACGCTGTTCGCGATGCGCTCGAAAAATCGGCCATTCCGGTTGCGATAGATTACGTCGTCTTTTCCGCTTCGGTTGACGACGAAGACATCGAGCCAACCGTCGCCGTCGACGTCGGCCCAGCATGCCATCGAACTTGAGGAGCGATCCTCAGAGAGATCACCGGCTTCATGTTCCGCAAACAGCCAGTCGCCTTCGTTTAGGTATAGCGCATTGGGGCCGTTGCTCCGCGCCGCGAAAATGTCGAGGTCGCCATCGTTATCGAAATCAATCCAGTTCACGCCCTCGGTAAATCCGCCGGCGAGGGACGGCGCGGTCTCCATCACCTGAACAAACCGGTCGTGGTCGTTGCGGTACAGAAATTCCGGATAGTTGATCGTGTTGGCAACCAGGAGATCCGCATCGCCGTCGCCATCGGCATCGCCGAATGCCACGCCGCGCGACAGGCCGCCGTCAACTGAGGCCGCATGATCGGTGATCGCGACGAACAATGGCGGTGCGTTGCCAGCTGTTGTTGCACCGGCAAACATTAACAGCACAAGAAATCGGTACACGCGTTACCTCCTGAAAACCCTGACCTTAATTCTGACCGCAAGATTTCCACTTGTTTAGTGGTTTGCAGTGAATTGACCGGTTTTTGCAGTTAGTGTCAGGCGGTGGCGGGTAGGGCGGACTTGAGTTTGCGTCGGCCGCTGCGACTAACGCCCCGGCGAGCGCCATCCGTCAGCATGACCAGGCAGGACCCGCTGTCATTTGTCGTCAGTCCATTGACGTGGTCGAGGTTGACGATCGTGGACCGATGGACGCGAATGAAACTACCCGGATCCAGTTCGTCCTCAAGCCTCGTCAACGATCTGCGCAGCATAAAACTGCCACTGCCCGTGTGCAGGGTGGCGTAGTAGCCTTGTGCTTCTATCCAGCGTATATCAGTGGTGTGCACAAGATGTTGCGCGCGCCCCTTACGGACCGCATATCGCTCGGTCGTCGCTGTTCCGGCTGAACCTTCAGCTACGTCCTGATCCGGCTCCGGCCTTGCGAGTATGGCCCAGTAAAGCAGCAGATCGATGAGGAACCAGAAGACGAAAAAGAACGCGTAAGCACCAAATCGAGTGCCCGGCACGTCAAGAAACGGACTCGCATGGCTGCTAACCTGCCAAAACCAAATCAGATGGGTCGATGCGATCAAAAGCGCCGCCAGAACGTGCAGCACCAATCCAAGCAGTGAAGCGTCCTGGTATGTGCCAAGGCGACGAACGAAGTAGCGTACAACATAGTAAAGGCCGACCCAGGGCAGCCAAATCAGCACTTGCCACCCGAGGATCGGCAAGAAGGAGGCCGCATCCGGGCGATGTGCGACGCGCCACGCTATCGCGACCGTCATCACTCCGGCAATGACACCGACCCCTGTCATGACCCGGATCAGTCCGCGGCCGGAGGTCGTCTGAAAAAAAGAATTGCGGTGCGTGCCTGGCATCAGTTTGTCCTTGCAATCGGTATCCATTCTCGTGGCCAGTTGATTACGACTGGCGAGACAGCAATTGCGGCTCCCAGACCAAAGTTCTGCATTAGTTCAAACTGGCTTCGCCAACCCAACCCTGATCCAGTTCCTGTTTAGAATGTCGAGATCGACATTACCGTCCTAGGCAGTGAATGATACACCCCCGGTACTGGCGCGATCCGCAATCAAACGCGGTGTATCGGCAGCGATGCACATTTGCACGGTGGCAGCGACCGGTTCTGCGCCATTATTTATCGCTCAGATACAGGGGCGCTGTCTAATGCTTTGTATATCCTATTAGCGCTTCCAGATAGCGGGATTTGAGCTGTTCACTTGCCAATACCTGCTTGATCGGCGGCAGCTTCAAGATCACACCCAATACCCCCGCCATGGCGCGGTGGCTCCATAAGACCTGGTTATCGAAAATCAGGTTCTGTAATTTGCCGCGTTCAATGGCCATGACCACCGCCCGGTGTGTTCCGTTCAATGGCGTAAGCACTCGCTTCGGACGCGACTCCAGGGACAGACTGTCGTGTTTGTTGCAGCTGCGTATACACACGCCGCAACCCAGGCAAAGCTCAGGGTTCAAGCGGGCTATTTTCATCTTCGGTTTGTTCGGATCATGGGCTGAAACCAGGGTCATCGCTTCAACAGGGCAGACATTGACGCATTTGCCGCAGCCATTGCAGGTTTCCTCGTCTATTACCGGGATAAAGTTCGTCGTGTGCACAGGGTTGAGAATTGCAAACCGGCGTGCGGCGATCATTGCCTCACAGCAGCAGCCACAGCAATTACAAATGAAGTTGACACTCTCG
>JBFFOS010000016.1:0-27063 GCA_041574375.1 Woeseiaceae bacterium | reverse complement strand
CTCTACATAGCGGCTGCGCTGACAGACCTGCTCGACGGCGTGTTTGGACGTCGCGCGACGCCGCCGCAAAAAGACAACGACTTCGACGGCAAGGCGGACGTCGTCTTTTCGATCATGACGCTGGTATGGATCTGGATGCTCTTTCCGGGGTTCTTTGAAAAGTACTGGTTGCCCTACCTGCCAATGCTCCTGGTGATCGAGATATACCTGATCACCATAAGGGTGCGGGAGCCTGAAACGCCGGTTCCGCACTTCCAGTTCGGACGATTTGCGATGGCCCTGTTCTGCTTCCTCCTGCCCGTCCTGTTAATCGTGCAGGACAGCGCCTGGTTCGTTCATGGCGTTTTTATTATCGGCACGTTGTCCAAGATACAAATGGTCTGGCACTTCGCCACTCGCAACAAGTCAAACCTTGCGGAGCAGGCAGAGGTATGAGCCGACATTTCAAGGGGAACCTTCATGCTCGCTAAGTTGGCCCGCCTGATTCTGCGTCTCGGCGGATGGACGATAGTCGGCGGTGCTATGGACGCACCGAAAGCTGTGGTGATCGCGGCGCCGCATACGTCGAACTGGGATGGCTTCTGGGCGCTGACCTACAAAACCGCCGTCGGACTGGATATCCACTTTTTCGCCAAGCAGTCGCTGTTCTGGTTTCCACTCGGCAACATTCTGCGCGCATTAGGTGGCATCGAACTCGATCGCAAGCGTGCCGGCTCAGCCGTCAACCAGGCAATCGCGATGTTCAGGGAAAGGGACTCGTTCTATTTCGGACTTGCGCCGGAAGGTACACGCAAGAAAATGCCGGGCTGGAAATCCGGCTTCTACCGAATTGCGCGAGGAGCAGACGTCCCTGTCTATCTGGGCGTCCTGGATTTCGCCAACAGGCGCGTAGGCATCGACCGGCGAGTGGATCTGACCGGCGATATGGATGCCGACCTCGCCACGATTCGTGATTTCTACGACGGCACGCAGGGACGCTGGCCCGAGAAAGCCAGTCCTATAATCTTCCTGTAAAAAAGGCCGCCCGAAGGCGGCCCTGTTGTGTATCAGGCCTGGGGCTTAGTACCGGTAGTTGATCTCCAGGCCATACTCGCGGCCTTTCTTCATCGGGCCCGCAACCCAGAGGCCCGCGATTGACGTCAGGTTGCCCCAGTTGGCCTCGTCCTCCAGGTTCTTGCCATACAGCGCAACATTCCACGCATCATTTCCGGAGAACCAGTTGACGCTTGCATTGGTGCGTCGCTGATCTTCGAAATACTGATTGTTTGCATCGTCGTACGGGTGCCCTTCACGATAGCTGTGATTAGCCATGACGTTGATCAGGCCCGAACCAAGACGAATGTCCCAGGAAAAACCAAGGCTGTAGTTGGTCGGCGCCAGTCTCGGCAGTTCGGGGCCGAGAAACGCGGCGAAAGCAGGATTCACGCTATCGTACTCGCCGTCTTGCCAACCATAAGACAGGTTGACTGAAAAGTTATCCGCCAACAGCGCAACGAAATCCGCTTCGATTCCCTTGATGGTCACATCACCGGCATTGATCGTTCCCTGCAATACGATGACGTCAGGATCAGGCACGTTGAGTTCGCGCTGCATGTCGTCGATCGAATTGTGGAACGCCGCAATATTGATACGCACACGGCCATCGAGCAGATCGGTCTTCAGTCCGATTTCGAATGTATTGTTTTCTTCCTCGTTCGTCGGACCGGGCGGTATGACATTCGGTTTGGCGTTACGGAAGTTGAAGCCACCTGAGCGGAAGCCCTTCGACCAGAAACCGTAGATCTGCGTTTCGTCATTAACACGGAACTGGGCGCCGAGCTTCGGCGTGATATTGCTCCAGTCACCGGACAAGTCCAGGAACTCGCAATCGAAAGTCTGGTTATCGGCACAGCCGCCGGTAATGATCTGGGCGTCCTTGCTTTCATCCGTGTAGCGCAAACCAGCCGTCATCGTCCAGCTGTCACCCAGGTGAAAGTCGTTCGTCCAGAACGCGCCAAAATTCGTGGAACTCATATCGCCACCGAGTGCGCGTTGCAGGTTCACACCAAACGGTGCGGGACCCAGAGGTGGTGGCAGCCAGATGTATCGCGCCTCACGATACTTAACATCCTGATCGAAGTAATACAGCCCTAGCGTGGCTTCCCAGTTATCCCCAAACGAGCCCGACCAACGAATCTCGTTACTGATCTGATCCTGTCGGGTAAACCCGGGCGCCGCGAAAATAGGCAGGTCGGTGCCATCGATATCTGCTGCGGAATCTGCATCCACTTTCCGATAGCCAAGAATATTGGTCAGAGTGCCATTCCCGACGTCACTGATGTTGGTTTCCAGAACCGCCTGCGTCCAGTCGATTTCAGTAAAGCCGGTTTCGTCCGACGACGTTGCAAACTCGGGCTGCGCACCTGCTTGCTGGAGGGACACGCTGGTCCAGGTGGCGCCGTCACCTTCTGTCGAACCATCTTCAATACTCAGTACCCACTCCATCGAATCCGACGGCGTCCAGACAAGCGTCGGGCGAATCATCGTGGTTTCCAGCGCGCCAACATCCGAGCCATCGGCGGGATTGGCGTAGAACGGCTGCAGTGGATGGGGGGCAGGTGCCGAGGCGACCTCGGGGTTGATGTTGTCGAAATAACCCGGGTCGTCGTCATAGTAGACAACCAGTTTGGCCGCAAGAACCTCATCGACGAGAGAGCCTTCAATCGCGGCAGCTACGTTGATCTGTTCGAAGTCGGTAGCGCCAAGTCGCACCCGTGCACCAAACTCACCGTCCGGACGGGCATTGCGAAGCACGACCGCACCACCGGTCACGTTACGGCCGAACAGGAGACCCTGCGGGCCACGGAGGACCTCGACGGATTCGAGGTCGAACGTATCGATTACGACGCCATACGTCGTGCCCATATAAACTCCGTCGACAAACACGCCCACGGTCGGGTCGACGGACGGAATCGAGCTGTTGATGCCCTGACCACGAATCGAAAAGTTTTGTACCCCCGGGAAGGTGCCAACAGACTCGAGCTGAACGTTCGGCATCACGTAGCTGAGATCCTCGATCTTCTTGACGAACTGGGCTTCCAGTTGTGCCGCACCGAAAGCTGTCACTGCGACCGGAACATCCTGCACCGATTCAGCGGCACTCTTTTTCCGCGCTACTGTCACGATCTCTTCGAGCATCACACCCGCCGAACCCTCCTGGGCAAATGCGACATTTGGTAGTGAAAAAGCAACAACCGTAACGAACGACGTCGTCACGGTCATACAATATACCGCTAAACTTCTGATTTTTAGCATGAATGACATGGTGATCCCCCTGATTCTCACGCTGCAATGATCCATCATACTGTTGCGTTCCCACACTTTCCAATGAGTTCGCCTTGTGATGCGAGGTTTGTCGCGTTTCCTGTTGCCAGGTTTGAAAATTCGCCGAGCTTCAATCATTCTCCCCGACCCATGCAGGAAACAGAAACAAAAAGAAGAACCATTCGCAGCTTTGTGCGCCGCGCAGGCCGGATTACACAGTCACAGCAACGCGCGCTCGACGAGCTGTGGCCTGTTTATGGCACCCCGTATTCAGACCGGTCACTCGAATTCGACACGCTTTTCGGCACAGACCGGCCTGTCGTCGTCGAGATTGGTTTTGGCAACGGCGAAACGCTGGTAGAACAGGCCGCAGCGAACCCTGACCGAAACTTCCTTGGCATCGAGGTCCACGAGCCCGGCGTCGGCCATTGCATGCTCAGGGCGAATGAAGCTGGCATCGAGAATCTGCGCATTGTTGCCCACGACGCAATTGATGTGCTCACTCACCAGGTACCGCCCGATTCACTCGCTCGACTGAACCTCTATTTTCCCGATCCGTGGCCAAAAAAGCGGCACCACAAGCGTCGCATCGTCCAGCCTGCATTCCTCGATCTCGTCGCGGACAGGCTGGTCGATGGTGGCACGCTCAACATTGCCACCGACTGGGCAGATTACGCCGAGCATATCGACGAAATTCTTTCCCAATCGGATCGATTTACGTGTGTCGAGCGGCGGGAACACGACGGCGACAACCCTCTCGATCGCCCACGGACCAAGTTCGAACGGCGCGGCCTGCGGAAGGGACACCGCATATACGACTGGTGCCTCAGGAAGGACAACTGAGGAAAAAAGTGCTTGCGCTATTTCCCCGAAGGTCTATAACTATAAGAGGGGATACACAACAAAGAAGGCGGCAAGCAATGGCTACTCAATACCCCATCATTGGCCAGTGGTTCCGCAGACCTGACGGGACATTGTTTGAGGTTGTTGCGGTCGACGAAGACGATATGACCGTCGAAATTCAGCTGTTCGATGGCACGATCGGTGAAATCGAAATCGACCGCTGGCCCGAGCTACTCCTGAAGGAGGTCAGCGGCCCGGATGACTGGTCCGGTTCGATGGATATGGATCCCGAGGATTACACGGGCAAGAAAGACGTCGATCTGCCCAGCGGCTACAACGACCCCCTGGCTTTTCTCGACAAAGTTTAAAGGCCCGTCCAGGCGTACGACCCGCCCACTGCAAGACGGGATGCCTCCCTACATACTCGTTGGGCCGGTAACGTAGACAATCCCATCACGAACCGAGACATCGACCCGTCGTAAAGTACGGCCATTCCCGGGCCCCGCGTAGCAATAACCCGTTTCGATCTCGTAGGTTGCGCCGTGCGATGCGCATATCAGCGCTGACTTGTCCTTTGTCAGGAACTTGTCAGGGGACCAGTTGAGCGGATGCCCTACATGCACGCAGAAATTCTGGTACGCAAAAACCTCGTCACCCTTACGTACGACAAATCCACGAAATGGCCAGTCGCCATCCCCTATCTCGAATTCCCGGCAGCCCGGATCCTCGAGTTCATCCAGGCGGCCAGCGGCTAGTTCCTGCTCGCTCAATCCGTGTCCTCGTTCCAGGGCGCAACCTTGAAGAGCAAGAGCATGCCTGGCACTGCGAACGCAGTGCACAGGAAGAAGAAATTAGTCCATCCGACCTGCTCGACAAGAACGCCCGTCACCGCATTGGCAAGCGTTCTCGGCACCGCCGTCAATGCGGTGAACAAAGCAAATTGCGTCGCAGCAAATGCCGGGTTGGTCGTTCTCGCGATAAACGCCACGAAGGCGGCCGTACCGAGCCCGACCCCCAGGTACTCGAACGTATTCGCGATGCCGAGCACCCATAAACTGTCTCCGGCAACCGAGAGCCAGGCGAATCCCAGGATGCTGACCACCTGGACCACGCCGAATATCCACAAGGCCCGGTTGATTCCCAGCTTGATCATGACGACCCCGCCAAACAGCCCGCCGAATATGCTCGCGAAGAGCGCCGAGAACTTTGCGACGGTGCCGATTTCCGTACCCGAAAATCCCATGGCAATAAAGAACGGCGTCTGCAGAGCGGTGGCCATACTGTCGCCGAGCTTGTAAAGAAACAGGAAGCTCAGGATCAGTGCCGCAGCCCCGATGCCCTTGCGACCGACGAACTCGCGAAACGGTTCTATTACCGCGTCGCGCATGGTCCGCGGGGGCGTTGGATCTGCTATCGCTTCGTCAATCACCAACGTCAGCACGATGCCAACGAGCATGAATGCCGCGACGACAACAAAAACGATGTGCCAGGGCAAATAGTCCGACAGAATCATACCCAACGAGCCCGGCACCAGGCCGGCCAGGCGATAGGTCTGGACGTGGATAGCGTTTCCCAGTCCGAGTTCGACATCCGGAAGTAACTCACGCCGATAGGCGTCGAGCACGATGTCCTGGCTTGCGCTGAAAAAAGCCACGGCGGCAGCCAGGTAGGCGACCAGCATAATGGAGAGATTTGGCTTGATGAATCCCATCACCGCAATCGAGACGAGCAACGCAAGCTGGGTAACAAGCATCCAGCCCCGGCGATGGCCGAGAAACGGTAGCGTGAAGCGGTCCATGATCGGCGACCACAGGAATTTCCAGGCGTACGGGAATCCAACCAGCGTGAAGAACCCGATTTCCGCGAGCCCGACGCCTTCGATCTTCAGCCACGCAGGCACCAGCTGAATCAGCAGGTAAAGCGGCAGACCCGACGTAAACCCGGTAAACATGCAAATCAGCATGCGCCGGTTCAGGATTGCCTCCTTGAGGGTCTCCCGTCGCGATCGATCCTGAGTTACGTCAGCCGTCATGTGCCCAGTCGTAATCCATGGTCAGCGGCGCATGATCGGAAAAGCGCTGTTCCCTGTATATGTCCGTCCGCAATACCTTGTCTTTGAGTCCTGGCGTCACGACCTGGTAGTCAATGCGCCACCCGACATTGTTGTCCCATGCCCGACCGCGATTCGACCACCACGTGTACTGGTGCTCCTCCTGCTCGAGGGTGCGAAACGCATCGGTATATCGGTACTCGCCAAAAACCTTGTCGAGCCACGCGCGCTCCTCGGGCAGGCAACCCGAGTTTTTCTGGTTCTGCTTCCAGTTCCTGATATCCGCTTCTTTGTGCACGATATTCCAGTCGCCACAAATGATGTACTCGGACCGGCGACGCTGCAGCTTCTTGAGGTGCTCGGTAAAGGAGTCCATGCAGCGATACTTGGCGATCTGTCGCTCCTCCTTCGAAGAGCCGGACGGAAGGTACAACGACACAACGCTGATGCCACCGAGTTGCACTTCAAGATAACGCCCTTCGTCATCAAACTCAGCATCGCCATAACCGTGAATCACTCTCTTCGGTTCATGCCGCGAGTAGATCGCGGTGCCACTGTAGCCCTTCTTTTCGGCATCCTCGTAGATGCAGTGATAACCATCAGGCGAAAAGATCTCGTCCGTGAGCTGATGCGCCTGCGCCTTGGTTTCCTGGATACAGACGACATCGGCATTCTGCTCTGCCATCCACTCGAAAAACCCCTTGCGGGCTGCTGCCCGAATGCCGTTGGCATTCAGGCTGATAACGCGAAACAAAAGCAGTCTCCTGTGTCATACTCCGGTCCGTCGCGGCAATCATACAGAAGACCCATCACATGCGTGGCTACAAGAGAGAATTCATCGAACTCGCACTCGAACTCGGCGTGCTTCGTTTTGGCGAGTTCACGCTCAAGTCCGGACGCGTCAGTCCCTACTTTTTCAATGCCGGTCTGTTCAGTACCGGTTACGCGGCCGCTAAACTGGGTCGCTATTACGCCGCCGCCATCGCTGAATCGGATGTCCGTTTCGACATGTTGTTCGGCCCGGCTTACAAGGGCATTCCGCTTGCTACGCTTGCCGCAGCATCCCTCGCCGAACAGCACGACATTGATGTGCCTTATTCCTTCAACAGGAAAGAGGCCAAGGCACACGGCGAAGGCGGCAGCGTCGTCGGCGCACCGCTGTCCGGTGATGTGCTGATCGTCGATGACGTCATTACCGCGGGTACCGCTGTTCGTGAGGCCTACCAGATAATCTCTGCAGCTGGCGCAAATATCGCCGGCCTGGTCATCTCACTGGATCGACAGGAGCGCGGCCAGGGCCCGTATTCCGCCGTGCAGGAACTGAAACAATCGTTGGGAATCCCGGTCATAAGCATCGTACAGCTGGATGATCTGATCGATATTCTCGAGGAGTCGAGCGAATACGAGCAGTACCTTGAACCGGTCCTGGCCTACCGCAGACAATTCGGGGTTATCTCGTAAATCCTTGAAATTCTAGCAATCGAGTCAATTTTACAGCGCAATAAAAGCGGATTAAGCTGCAATAACGAGAACTAGTCCCGGTCTTGACTACATAATTACTGGCATATTTTGCCCATGCGGAAATTCATCATCACCATTGCGCTCCTTACTCTGGGGTCCTCGGCCATGGCCAGGAACGAACAGAAGGTCTACAAGTGGACAGATGATGAAGGCAACGTGCATTACAGCGACAGCATTCCTGCTGAATATGCCGAGCGCCCGAAAGAAGTCCTCAATGACCATGGCGTCACTGTCGGGGAACTCGAAGGCAAAAAAACCGCCGAACAGCTCGAACAGGAGCGTATCGAAAACGACCGGCGTGTCGCCCAGGAACTGCAGCGTCGAGCCGATCAGGCCTTGCTCGCGACCTACCTGTCTGTTGACGAAATCATCATGCACCGGGACCGCCGCGTGGAACTGTTCCAGGCCCAGTCCCGCGTCACCGAGCTGTATCTGCGCAACCTCGATCGCAGACTTCAGGGGTTACGCGAGGAAGCGTCCCGGTATAAACCCTACAGTACCGATCCCGACGCGCCGATGATCGACGAGAGCCTTGCCGTGGAGCTGCGCAAGACCAAGGATACGATGGGTCGTCACGAGCGGAATCTTAAAAAGTACGAATCTGATGAAAGGCAGATTATCGAGCGTTTCGATGGCGACATTCAGCGCTTTAAGGCTCTGAAGGGAATCGGCCAGGGAACGGGGCTCGTCGACAAGTCAAATATCGACGAGCAAACAGCATCAGCGCGTCCCTGAGTGACCAAAACCGCCCGCGCCCCTGTCGCTGGCATCAAATTCTTCCACAACATTGAACGCGACCTGCTCGACCGCGACGAACACCATTTGTGCGATGCGCTCGCCAGGCTGCACCTCGTAGCTGGCGCGACTGCGATTCCAGCAGGAAATGTAGACCTGGCCCTGATAGTCGGAATCGATGAGACCCGTCAGGTTACCCAGCACGAGGCCATGTTTATGCCCGAGACCCGAGCGGGGCAACAAAACGGCAGCAAGTGCCGGGTCCGCAACGTGAATCGCCAGGCCGGTCGGTACCAGCACCGTGTCACCCGGGTTCACTGTCAATGGCTCGTCGATGCAGGCGCGCATATCGAGCCCGGCGGAGCCATCGGTTGCATAATGAGGTAATGGGATCGAGTCCCCGACGCGCGGATCGAGGATCTTGAGTTCGATGGATCGCATTGCTGCCCCTTCAGTCGGTAGTTGAAATGACAGTCAGCCGGGGCTGCGTGTCGGTGCCGCGGGCAGCATAGTAACGTTGCGCAATGAGTTCAATGAGGTCGCGTGCGAGTGCCGACTTTTGCGCCTTCGGAAAACGCTTTTCACCGTCGCCCCAGAAAACGCTAACCGTGTTGTCATCACGATCAAAGCCGCAATCGTTGCCAACCCGGTTCGCAATGATCATGTCCAGGTTCTTTTTCTCAAGTTTCGAGCGTGCATGCTCGTCGACTTTTTCGGTCTCGGCGGCAAAACCCACGGTAAACGGGCCGGCGTCAAGGTCCGCAATTGAAGCGAGAATGTCCGGACACCGTACGAGATCGAGCGTCATCGACACATCATTCTTCTTGATCTTCTGCTCCTTGACGCTTGCTGGCCTGTAGTCGGCGACGGCCGCGGCAGCAATGAATAGGTCAGCCGCTCCCGCGCAATCATGTGCGGCATCGTTCATCTCCTGGGCGGTCGTCACGTTGCGTACCTCCACACCCGGGGGATCCGGCAGGTTGACCGGCCCGCTGATCAGCACCACGTCTGCCCCCTGGGCGGCAGCCGCACGCGCCATGGCGTAGCCCATCTTCCCGGAGCTGCGATTGGAGATGTACCGGACGGGGTCGATCGGTTCGCGCGTCGGTCCTGCCGTGATGACGACTTTCTTGCCGTCAAGCAGCCCCTCACCTTTGCCGGTGGCGATATCAAAAACAGCCGCAGCAATCGTGTCAGGCTCGAGCATGCGGCCCGCGCCTGTCTCGCCACAGGCCTGAGACCCAACGGCCGGGCCCAGGATGTGGATGCCACGCGCCTCGAGGATGTCCCTGTTTGCCTGGGTTGCGGGGTTGCTCCACATGATGCGATTCATGGCCGGCGCCACTGCGACCGGCGCTTCTGTTGCCAGGCAAATAGTAGTCAGCAGGTCGGGCGCTCCGCCGCTGACGATTCGTGACATGATCTCCGCCGTTGCCGGCGCAATCAGCACGATATCTGCCCAGCGCGCCAACTCGATGTGGCTCATCGCCGCCTCGGCTTCCTTGTCCCAAAGGTTGGACCTGATCGGCCGGCCGGACACTGCCTGCAACGCCGTGCCCGTAACAAATTCTTCAGCGGATGCCGTCATGACGATCTGCACATCCGCACCGCGCTCACGCAGACGCCTCACCAGATCGGGTGTTTTGTAGGCAGCAATGCCGCCCGTAATGCCGAGGACAATATTCATGAATGCGAGCTTATCGCGTGAGCAGGGAAATCGGCAATTTCCAATAGATTGATTGCTTGTATGCATATGTCATGAGCCTGCAGAATCCCGCTATGGACGAGGAAGCGCTCACGGACACGAGCGACATCGAGCTGCTGGCTGCGGTGTTCGATCGCGGCACTGCGACACGACTTATGGAGCGCTTCGGCAACCTGCGCGCCCTGCTGCACGCTGAATCGGAGCACCTTCTGGCCTGCACCGGGATTGGCCGGCGGAGGCTACGCACCCTGCAGGTGCTGCCGGAGCTCGCAAAACGCTATTACTCGGAGTCCTTGCCCTGTGGCGAATCGATTCGCAGCCCCGCCGATACCGAGGCATTCCTGCAGGCCCATTTGCGGCACCTCGATCACGAGGTTTTCTGCTGCTTGTTCCTCGACAACCGCCACAGGGTATTGTGCTTCGACACGCTGTTCCGCGGGACCATAGACGGCACGAGCGTGTATCCGAGAGAAGTTGTAAAAGAGGCCCTGGCCGTGAATGCGGCCGCGATCATCCTGGCCCACAATCATCCGAGCGGCGTGGCCGAGCCCAGCCAGGCCGACGAGCGCATCACCAGGCGCCTGAAATCGGCCCTCGAACTCGTCGATATTCGGCTTCTCGACCACCTTATAATCGGCGATGGTCGGGCCACATCGCTGGCGAGCCGCGGATTGCTCTGACCAGGTGCTTGTATTGCGCCGCCGTCGCTGGTATAAAGTCTCGCTCTCTGTCCACCCGTCGTGGGCAACCATTAATAAAATCAGAGACTTAAGGTCATGTCCAAGGTTTGCCAAGTGACTGGGAAGCGCCCGATGAGCGGCAACAACGTTTCCCACGCCAACAACAGAACTCGTCGTCGCTTTCTGCCGAATTTGCAGAACAAGCGATTCTGGCTCGAATCCGAGAAGCGTTTCGTTCGTCTGCGTATCTCGAACAAGGGCATTCGTATCATCGATAAGCACGGCATCGAGAAAGTCGTCGCTGACCTGCGCGCCAACGGCACGCACGTTTAGTCGCGGAGGAATCGACAATGGCAAAGGGTAATCGCGATAAGATCAAGCTGGTGTCCAGTGCGGGCACGGGCCACTACTACACGGCGACAAAGAACAAGAAGCTCCATCCTGAAAAGCTGGAGACGAAAAAGTACGATCCGACGATCCGTAAGCACGTCGTGTACAAGGAAGCAAAGATCAAGTAGGAGCGCGCCATGCGTGCAAGGCCGAGGCCGCCAGGCTGCATCGGCCCCTGCGAGAAAGCCCGCTTACAGCGGGCTTTTTTTATTCCTGGGTTGATGCCGATGCGGGAGGCGTCAATGTGGCGCTCTTAATGGTCACCTCTGCCTGTTCCCGGTACTTCTCGTAGTAGTAGGGTGTCGCACCTAAAAAATACATGAAATAGAGCTTTTCATCGGCAATGAACGCACCGGCCATACCCTTGTACTTGGGAGTTTCAGTAACAGTCGCTTCGACATCAAACATGATGCCGCTGTTCTCACCAAAACGTTGCGGGCGCAAATTCGCCGTCGTCACGACAGCGTTACCCTCACCGAATCTCTTGACGAATGTCGATTTCGCCAGTTCCTCAAGCTCGTTGGCAAGCATGTCCTTGCGAAACAATGGCAGCGCCGCATCTTTTTGATTACTCGTTATCAACGCCTCTCCATCTGCGACGGCAGGCACGAAAACCAGCTGATTCAGCGCGAGCCCGTCCTGTGTCCATCTCTGGCTGTTTTTACGGTCTCCCGAATATGCGTTGGTTGGCGCCTTGTTCCAACCGCTACCTGCGTCAACGTATAAGGTATCGATCGAATTTACGCCGGATGCGACGAGGGTATATGTCGGCACGCATGCAGATACCAGGAACAGGACAGACAACGGTATGACTACTTTTAGTATTTTCATTTGCTATTCCTCAAGATAAAACTCGATCATCGCGCGATCGCTTGCCTCGGGATCGACCTCCAGATAGGTTCTGAAGCTATCCCGCGCGGCGTCGATGTCGCCCTGCTTCAACAGCAAGTACCCAAGGTTTGAATAAGCCTTGGGCGGTGGTATCCCACCTTCAATGGAATGACGATACGCGGCGATTGCCAGATCAGCATCGCCTTCCTCTCCTCTTTGCCTGAACATTTCGCCATAAAAATATCGGACCAGGCTCGGCTCAACGCCAATGCTCGCATGTCGTTCGAGCAACTCCCTGGTGCGTCCAAAACGATTGGTCGCCAGCTGATCCTCCATGAGCATCATGTAATTCTTGTTCAAAATACGGAGAAAGGTCTCGTCCGCGACCAACTCGTGATCCGGTTGGCCGTAGCGTGCAGTCACCCACGACTCAAGGTACCTGGCCCGATTCTCCGATGCCGGATGCGTCTTGGCGAATACCCCATGGTCTTCCCGCTTGACCGCCGCGGCCTCCTCCTCTTCGATTATCTGTCTCCACACCCTGTAGCTCGCATGCGGGTCATAGCTTGCATTGGCGACCAGCGCTGCACCCAGTAGGTCTGCTTCGGTTTCCTGCTCACGGTTGAATGCCAGTGCGCTCAGAATCGCGGTCATCTGTCCAATCTGCGACGAGACACCGGTCGTGGCGATGACAACAAGGTCGAACACGGACCCTGTCGTCATCTTCTTGCGCAAGGCACGCAGGTTTTCCAGGGAATGCAGGAGCGTGTAGTGTGCAATTTCATGGCCTACCACAGCCGCAATTTCGTCAGTTGAGCTCGAGCGCGCAATCAACCCGGTCCATATCTGCATCATTCCGGTAGCTGCCATCGAGGCATTGAAATTCGAATTGCGAATGATGTAGACGCGAAAATCGCCACAGTAGGCGGCAGCAACCCGGCAGACAATGTCATCAATGTAGGCGTTCATCTCCGCATCAACAACGAGCAGCGCCGATTTACTCAGGGAGCGCTCGTATTCTTTCATCTCATTCCACAAGCCCTTTTCGTCACTGGCTTCTTCCGGCTCATAGCCAGGGGGGATCCTGTGGGTTAGCTCATCGCTGTCTGCGAACGCCGGCGTGGCTGCCAGCGCCAGGGCAAGCAGCAGCACCGATCCAGTCAGGCGTTTCACTCTGAGCTGCCGTTCACCTGTGATCGGGGCATCGTACCCAGCAACTTGGCGACCGTCTTCTTCGCACCATCTACATCGCGGAGCTCGCCGCTGCCTGCTACCACCTGGTTGAACCAGACAATGTCCCCGGTATCGAGATCCACTAGCGATGCGAACCCGGATTCCGAACCCACACCAACGCCGACGCCGGCTGCCGCGGCAAGAATCGCAAACGCTACGCGTCCGCCGGATGCCTGGTAATCCCGGTAATGAACAAAAAGAGCGTAGTCAGCATCGTACTGCTTACGCAGTGATGAAACGCCCGGCCCCAGGGACCAGTCAAACCTGCCATTCTTGCTTGGCAACTTGAGTGCTCCGTAGTGGTGAATGAGAAGCGACGTACCTACAGCGGAGTGCAGAGTCTCATACACGATCTCTTCTTCCGAGAGACTGTCGCGGTCGGCTTCCACCAGGTTTGCATCGCGACTCGCAGCAAATGCGCGCACCTCGTTCCTGAAGTTTTCCTGTGCGGCCGTCGTCCATTCCTCGTTTGGCTCTGGAACGCCGCCCGCCGTCAGGAGGTAATATCGGACATCGGGTGGCATCAACAGGACGCGCGGCTTTTCTCCCACTGATTCGAGAGAGCTAACGGTCTGAACGGTGTTCGGAGCAACGGCGCAACCGGACAATACGATCAGGGTGACAATACCTATAATCCTTGTTTTCATGTCACACCTCTGCATCAAGGTTACTGTCTGATTTTATCACATCATGCCTGAACTTCCCGAAGTCGAAACCAGCCGCCGCGGCATCGAACCGTGGATTGTCGATACGTCGATCACGAAGGTCATCGTGCGCGACCGCCGTCTGCGCTGGCCTGTGGCGGCGGATATGGAGCGTAATCTGCTTGGGCAGACGATCCGCTCGGTCGAACGGCGCGCCAAGTATTTGTTAATCAATACGGGTAACGGCACGGCCATCCTGCATCTTGGAATGACCGGCAGTGTGTTTATCGTTGATCGCAAGTCGCCCGCGGGTGTTCATGATCACATCGATGTCGAACTCGATTCGGGCAAGGCACTGAGATTTCGGGATCCCCGGCGTTTCGGGTCTCTTCACTGGTCCACAGCGCCGCTGGCACATCCGTTGCTCGCAAAACTGGGGCCCGAACCTTTGGGCGACGAGTTTGACGGCGAGTACCTGTGGAGGAAATCACGTGGCCGTAAAGTCAGCGTAAAGCAATTCATCATGAATGCGCAGATTGTCGTCGGCGTCGGCAATATCTACGCCAGCGAGTCACTATTTCTTTCCGGCATTAACCCCAAGCGCGCAGCAGGACGCATCGCGCGCCACCGCTACGATGCGTTGGCCGATGCCATCAGGGATGTTCTCAGCAGGGCCATCAAGGCCGGCGGAACGACGTTACGCGATTTCTACGGCGGGGATGGCGAACCCGGCTATTTCAGGCAACAGCTAGAAGTTTATGACCGCGAAGGCGAGCACTGCCGGTGCTGCAATACCGTGATCAAGGCGACCGTGCAGGGACAGCGCAGCACCTACTACTGCAGCTCCTGCCAGACCTGATCAGGCGCGCCCGACCTTCCTGAGCAATGCATCCTTAACGAGCGGCGAAACAAACTCCGTTACGTCGCCACCGAGTTGCGCCACTTCGCGCACGAGCGTCGAAGAAATGAACGTGTATTTATCGGTAGGCGTCAGAAAGGCCGTCTCGACCTCCCGGGTAAGGACGCGGTTCATACTGGCCAGCTGGAACTCGTACTCAAAATCAGAAACGGCTCGCAGTCCTCGGACGATGACGGCAAGCTTATTCTGGACCGCGAAGTCGATCGTCAACCCCGCGTAGCCAGCTACTTCGATATTTTGGATATCCTGCAACGACCGTTGCGCCAGTTCGACACGCTCGTCGAACGAGAACATCGTTTTTTTCGTACCCGTATCGGCAGCTACAGCAACCACGACTTTCTCATACAGTTTCGAGGCGCGCCGAACAAAATCCTCGTGACCGAGCGTAATAGGATCAAAGGTTCCCGGATACATCGCTGAAACACTCATTGTTCGTCGCTTCCCCTGACTTGCACCAACATGTAGCGGACATTTCCTGCTGTCTTGTTTTTCTGCACCTGCCAGCCGTCGGGTAACTCCGGCTCCGCTTTGGATCGATCCTGCTCGAGATAAACGAGCGCCCCTTCCGCCAGCAGCTCTTTGTGCTCCAACAGTCTACACGTTTCATCCAGCAAGTCGGCAGCAAAGGGCGGGTCGAGGAACACGATATCGAACTTGCGATCCGGTTTGCCGTGCAGATATTCGAGCGCATCCTGGTGCAAGACAGTCGCCATTTCGGCCTCGAGCTGCTCGACGTTTTTTCTCAGCTGCTGCGCGGCAACCCGATGTGTTTCAACGAAAACGGCGCTCGCCGCGCCTCTCGAGAGTGCTTCCAGTCCCAACGCTCCTGTGCCCGCGTAAAGATCGAGGCAACGGGCCCCGTGAATCCGTGGTTCCAGCCAGTTGAACAACGTCTCCCGGATCCGCTGAGAGGTCGGGCGCAAACCCTCGACATGAGCAATATCCAAAAGGCGGCTACGCCAGTTTCCGGCTACAATACGCAGCCGTCCCGCCTGGGATTTAGCGCTTTGTTTTCGTTGGGTCATCGTCACACCGTCCTGAGTCCGGAATCGTAACTGTATGTTTGGGAAAAAGGAAAAGCCCGAGAAGAAGGAAGGCTTCATCAAGCGCCTGCGTGCCCGCATCAACAAGGGCGATAGCTGGCTGACCTATGACCTTGCGAACCTCGCACCCGGTGGCAAGATCGATGAAGACACGCTCGAAGAACTCGAAAGCCTGCTGGTCATGGCAGACGTCGGCGTTGATACGACGCAGCGCATCATTGGCGATCTGCAGAAAAAGCTCGCGCGTAAGGAGCTGAAGGACATCGAGGCGCTGCAGCGCGGGCTGCGTAACTCGTTGTGCGAGATCCTGCGTCCGGTCGAAAAGCCGTTGACGATCGAAAAGCCGGACGGTCCGTACGTCATTCTGATGGTTGGTGTTAACGGTGCCGGAAAAACCACGACGATCGGCAAGCTGGCGCGCCGCTTCAAGGATCAGGGCTTCTCGGTCATGCTCGCGGCTGGCGATACGTTTCGGGCCGCAGCCGTCGAACAACTTCAGGCCTGGGGTGACCGTAACGATGTGCCGGTCATCGCGCAGCACCCCGGCGCCGATCCGGCGGCCGTCATATTCGACGCCATGGATGCAGCACGCGCTCGGCATGTAGACATTCTCCTGGCCGATACGGCCGGCCGCCTGCAAAGCCAGACCGGCTTGATGGACGAACTTGCCAAGGTCAAACGCGTGATTAGCCGTCGCGACGCAACTGCGCCGCACGAAATTATGCTCGTGCTCGATGCAAGCCAGGGACAGAACGCGCTGGTACAAGCTGAAAAATTCCACGAGGCGCTGGGGCTTACAGGGCTGACTGTGACAAAGTTGGACGGCAGCGCGAAGGGTGGCATTCTTCTCGGCATCGCCGATCGCATCGGCGTGCCGGTTCGGTTCATCGGGATCGGAGAAGCGGCCGAGGACATGCAGCCATTCTCGGCCGACGAGTTCGTCGATGCGTTGCTCGCATCGGGGCATCAGGGCTAAGACTGCGAATTAATGATTCAACTTGAGAATGTCACCAAACGATTCCCCGGGGGGCAGGAAGCACTGTCCGGCCTCAGCCTTTCGGTCGATAAAGGCGAGATGGTTTTTGTTACGGGCCATTCGGGAGCCGGTAAGAGCACGTTACTCCGGCTGATCGCACTGATCGAACGCCCTACCAACGGTCAGGTCATCGTCGACGGGCAGAACACGCGGCGCGTGAAACGTCGCAGGATTCCAAAGTATCGCCGGCAGATCGGCATGGTGTTCCAGGACCACAAGCTCTTGTACGACCGACCTGTGTTCGACAACGTCGCTCTGCCGTTGATCATTGCCGGCGTTGGTCACCGGGACGCGGGGCGCCGCGTGCGCGCTGCGCTTGATCAGGTCAGTCTGTTGCACAAGGAAAAACAGAAGCCGGAGACGCTTTCGGCGGGTGAGCAACAGCGTGTAGGCATCGCGCGGGCAATCGTGACGCGGCCAAAACTGCTCATCGCTGACGAGCCTACCGGTAACCTGGATCCGGATCTGTCACTCGAAGTCATGCGTATTTTTCGTCGTTTCAATGAAGTCGGCGTGACGTTGCTGATTGCCAGTCACGATATCTCGTTGATCGACAGGCTGGGATGCCGGCGTATCGCGCTCGAAGACGGTCGTTTGCAGGAAAACGAGGAGGTGGACGAATGGCTGTGACACGCAATGCCGATGCTGTCGCCCCGGTTCGTTCGTCCGGCCCCGTGTCGATCTGGATGACGCGACATGCGAGCACCTCGCTTGCGTCTCTGGGCCGCCTGTTCCGCCATCCCTTCTCCAGCCTGATGATCGTGCTGGTCATTGCCGTAACCCTCGCATTGCCCGCGGCGATCAACGTCGTCATCAAGAATGCGCAATCGGTCAGCGGCGGCTGGGACAACGCACTCGATTTTTCGGTCTTTCTGAAACAGGAGCTCAACGAAAACGAGGCCGAGGGGCTTGGCCGCCTCCTCGAGCAAAGAGCGGATATCGAATCAGTGACGTTCATCAGTGCGTCGCAGGCACTGGGCGAATTCAAGGAGCAGTCCGGTTTCGGCGCGGCGCTCGATCAGTTACCGGACAATCCTTTGCCGCACACGCTCGTGGTTCGGCCGAGCGCCGGGAACACAAGTGCATCGATAGCGCTGTTGCATGAGGAACTCGAGAATCTGCCTGAGACGGAACATGTACAGGTCGATACTGAGTGGGTCCAGCGCTTCCACGCAATACTCGACATCGTGCGCCAGGCGATTGCGATAGGCGCGGCATTGCTCAGCATCGCGATCATCGTAATCATTGGCAACACGATTCGCCTCGACATTGAGAATCGCCGTGATGAAATTGAAGTAACCAAACTCATTGGTGCAAGCAATGCGTTTGTGCGGCGCCCGTTTCTTTGGACGGGCTTCTGGTATGGGCTGTTCGGCGGTTTAATGGCGCTTGGCCTCGTCTACTACGGCCTGTTCCTGCTCGAGGGACCGGTTGCCCGCCTGGCGGGCCTGTACCAGGGCAATATCAGCATTGCCGCGATGAGCCTTGGCGAGGCCGCTGCGATCGTGGGCCTTGGGGTTTTCCTCGGTCTGTTTGGTTCCTGGTTTACCGCCGCACGCCATATGCGACGCATCGAGCCGCGCTAGCTTTTCCGGCCCAACCGTTCGCGGCGCTCAGAGAACAGGCCGCACAAACCCGGCGCGACTGGACATAATATCTACCCACTTCGAGCCCAAATGACTGGTTTCTATAAGAATATTCCTTGATCGCATAGGGAACTTGTGGCAATAGTTAGCACTCTAATCCGCCGAGTGCTAAAATTGAGCACCATAACGGAGGCAGTAAATGACAAGCGCTTTAGCGATACGCAATCACGAACTTCCACTGGCAGGCCCGGTAGGCAGTCTCGATGCCTACATCCAGGCCGTCGGCAGCATCCCTGTTTTGTCCAAAGAACACGAACAGGTACTTGCTACGCGTTTCCGCGATGAAGAAGACCTAGACGCAGCGCGCGAGCTCGTCATGGCACACCTGCGTTTCGTTGTCCATATCGCCAAGGGCTACACGGGTTACGGCCTGCCCCTGAATGACCTCATCCAGGAAGGCAATGTCGGACTCATGAAAGCCGTGAAGCGATTCGACCCCGCGTATGACGTACGCCTTGTGTCGTTTGCCGTGCACTGGATTCGTGCCGAAATTCACGAATTCGTGCTCAAGAACTGGCGCATCGTCAAAGTCGCAACGACGAAGGCGCAGCGCAAGCTGTTCTTTAATCTTCGCAAGAAGAAAAAAAGCCTCGCCTGGCTATCAGCTGCCGAGACCAAGGCCGTTGCCGATGACCTGGGCGTGAGCGCTACGGAAGTCACGGAAATGGAGAAACGCCTGCATTCGCGTGACGCCATCTTCGATCCGACGCCAGATGCCGATGACGACCATAATTTCACGCCGGCCGCCTACCTTCCCTCTCCGGATGCAGATCCGGCGATGCAGGTCGAAGCCGCCGATTTCAACGATGACGCATCGGCACGCATGCATGCTGCATTGACTATTCTTGATGAGCGCAGCCGTCATATCCTCGAAGAGCGCTGGCTCACTGAAGACAAAAGGACGCTGCATGATCTGGCTGACGAGTACGGTGTATCGGCCGAACGCATCCGCCAGCTTGAAGTCAATGCGATCAAGAAGCTCCGGACCGCGATGGCTGTTTGATCGAAAATCACGAAACAGACAAAGGCCGCTCACTGAGCGGCCTTTTTTTGTGTTGATCTGACATCTTCAGCAACCGCAGGGAAAAGAAGAAGATCGGAACTTGAGCTAATTCTTTGAAGAACTAAAGCGCCGCAATGTATTTCGCGTGGGCTTTCGAATTGACGCACAAGACCGGCCAAAAACTGAATCGCCGCTCTCACGCATACGTCTTGCGGCGATAGCGCACCCAGCCACCGTCCTCGATGCCCTGTGGGTCGTCATGTGTCCAGTGAACGAGACCGCCGAGATCGTTCCACTCATACATGCCGCGCACATTAACGCGATCACCCATGCCAAGCGGCACGCGTCTGGCGAGTTCGATATTGTGCGCGATCAACAGCGTCCAGCCACCGCCAATATCGATGATGAAGCGCTGGTGACGCGAGCCGTCGTCGTCGTCAGACAACAATCGCCGGACGAAACCGGTGACCTCGATCCATTCACCGTCGTCGCGCCTAGTGAATCGTTTATTCAAAGCGGTGCCCTTATTATTTTTTTGGGGCAAGCACCCACGAGTGCCAAAAAAAAGCGTGGCCAGCCGTCCCTGGCCGCCACGCTTCCTTGTTCTTGTTGCCAGTTTAGCTGGCGGTGATCGGTACCATCGTGATTTCTACACGACGATTGAGCTGGCGGCCACTTGCTGTGCCGTTATCAGAAACCGGGCGCGTCTCGCCCATGCCTACTGTAATCAGACGGCCGGGGATCACGCCCTGGCTTTGCAGGTACGAAGCAACCGAGCTGGCGCGACGTTCCGACAGGCTTTGGTTGTACTCATGAGAACCCGTGCTATCCGTGTGGCCTGCAACCTCAACGACCGTCTGCTCGAATTCGGCCAGCACTTTACCTACCGAATTGAGAACGTCGAAGAACGCCGGGCTCAGATCCGAACTGTCCGTAGCGAACGTGACGTTGCCCGGCATGTTGAGCGTGATGTTATCGCCGATGCGCGTAACGCTTACACCGGTACCTTCCAGTTCGGCCCGAAGCTCGGCTTCCTGCTTGTCCTGGTAGTAACCAATGCTGCCACCTGCCAGGGCGCCGATACCGGCACCGATAAGGGCATGCTGGCGACGCTCAACCGCGTCATCGCCGGAAATAAGGCCGACGACAGCGCCAACGCCAGCGCCAATCAGCGCGCCCTTGGTCGCACTACTTGTTTTCTCTTCGCGCGTGTATGGGTCGAGCGTTTGGCAGCCACTGACGAAGACCATTGCTGTGGCCATCGCCAGAATAATTTTTCCTGATCGGTTGTTCATGATCTTCCCTCTTGCTTACTGCATTTAGGCATGCATTGTATGCGTTTGTTACCTGAACAGAGACTTAATTGACGACCTTATGTTCAGATAATTTGGTCGAAACGCGTAAACTGTGACGCATGACCGAAATCGACAACTGGCTTGAGCGCTACGGAGAAAGTCACCAGGATCTACGGAATCCAGTCGTCTTCTGGGCTTCAGTACCCATGGTCGTACTGGGGACCGTCGGTTTCTTCTGGGCATTGCCCATTCCCCTGGAATTTCTTGAAATTTCCCCGTTGCTCAATTGGGGCAGCGCCTTCCTCATGGCGACAGCCATCTACTACTTCATTATTTCACTGTCGCTCGCAATTGGCATGCTGCCATTCCTCCTCGGCATCGCGGCAATACAGCTATGGCTCGCTCAAACACCTTACCCGGCGATCGGAATCTCAATAGGGCTGCTTGTCGCGGGGACTGTCGGGCTCTTCCTGGGTCGCGGCGGCCCGGGGAGTATTCGCCGCGTACTGGAAGATTTTCAGCTCATGATGATCGGGCCCGTCTGGCTGCTTTCCATTCTCTACAAACGATTTGGTGTCCCGTTCTGAATACCGGCGTGCCGCCCATCGCGACTTGGTCTAGAATCACGCCCCACAACCTCAATTTACCAGGAATCATATCGTGGGCGCACAAGCACTGGATCCGCTCGATCTCTTCGACATTCGTTCCGAACTGACCGACGACGAAGTCATGGTCAAGGACACCGTAGGCCGTTTCGTCGACGACCGCGTTATTCCGCTCATGCGTGAAGCGTTCGAGAAACACGAGTTTCCCCACCACCTGATCCGCGAGGTTGCCGAATTAGGCCTGCTCGGTAGTTCGATTGATGGCTATGACTGTGCCGGCCTCAACAGTGTCAGTTACGGCCTCATTTGCCAGGAACTCGAGCGCGGCGATAGCGGCTTGCGCAGCTTCGTATCGGTGCAGTCGAGTCTCGTCATGTTCCCGATTCATGCCTACGGATCCGATGAGCAGAAGCAACGCTGGTTGCCAGCAATGGCACGCGGCGAAGCAATTGGCTGCTTCGGACTCACCGAGCCGCATGGCGGTTCCGACCCGGGCAACATGAAAACGCACGCGAAGCGAGACGGAGACGACTGGATCATCAACGGGTCCAAAATGTGGATCACCAACGCAACGATTGCGGATGCGGCCGTGGTCTGGGCCAGGACAGATGAGGGCGTAAAGGGATTTATCGTTGAGAAGGATATGCCCGGCTTCGACACGCAGGAAATCGAAAACAAGTTTTCGCTGCGATCGTCAGTAACCGGCGCTTTGTTCTTTGACAACGTACGCGTGCCGAAAGAGAACGTGCTGCCTGGCGTATCGACGCTGCGCGGTCCATTGAGCTGCCTGACCCAGGCTCGCTACGGCATTACGTGGGGCGTCATCGGTGCGGCGCAAGCCTGTCTCGATGAAGTGCTTAAGTACACGCAGGACCGCGTGCTCTTCGGGCGACCCATTTCACATACACAGTCCATGCAAATTCGGCTTGCCGAAATGGCACGACAAATCACGACGGCACAACTGCTGTCGCTGCGCCTCGGCCGAATAAAGGACAAGGGCGAATTGAGCCCGACGCAGGTTTCTCTCGCCAAGTGGAACAACTGCCGGGCCGCGATCGACATTGCGCGTGATGCCCGCGACATTCTCGGTGGAGCCGGCATCAGTGCCGAGTACGTGCCTATTCGTCACATGCTGAATCTCGAGAGCGTGATTACCTACGAAGGAACCGAGACAATCCACCAGCTGGTTGTCGGCAAGGAACTGACAGGCGTCAACGCTTTCGGATGAACCGCGCTTGACGGACAAGCGCTCACCCAACAACCGCGACATGTGGCGCATCGCTGCGCCCATGATTCTATCCAATATCTCCGTGCCGCTCCTCGGGATGGTCGATACGGGCGTTACCGGGCACCTGGAGAGCCCTGCGTACCTCGGCGCCGTCGCGATCGGCGGCACCATCTTCACGTTCCTCTATTTCGGCATGAATTTTCTGCGCATGGGTACCACGGGTATTGCAGCTCAGAATTACGGGGCCGAAGATTACGATGGACTGCGCGTCTCGCTCGGGCAGGCCCTGATCGTCAGCTTTGCGATCGCCCTCGTGATACTGCTTTTGCAGATACCGATTTCGAAAATCGCGTTGGTGTTACTCGGCGGCGATACCGAAACGCAGCAACACGCAGCAACCTATTTCTTCGTGCGGGTCTGGAGCGCGCCAGGAACGCTCGCCAACTTTGCGCTCATTGGTTGGTTCCTCGGGATGCAGAATGCCCGCGTACCCCTGGCTATCTTCCTGACGATTAATATCACAAACATCGCGTTGGACCTGTTATTCGTCATCGGGTTGGGCATGAAAGTCGAAGGTGTCGCACTTGCGTCCGTCATCGCCGAGTACACGGGCCTGCTCGTCGGTGGTGCGTTGGCGATCTCCGCGTTACGCGAGCATACCGGACACTGGCCGGTCGCCCGACTCGTCAACCTGCGCGCCTATCGTGCCTTCTTCTCGCTCAACGCCAATCTGTTCGTACGCACGATGGCGCTGATGTTCACTTTCGCATTTGTCACCGCGCAAGGAGCGCGGCTTGGTCCGGCCATTCTCGCGGCGAATGCCGTACTTATGAATTTCCAGAACCTGACGTCGCTGGGCCTCGATGGCATCGCGCACGCCGCCGAGGCTATGGTCGGCAAGGCTGTGGGTCAGAAGGACAAGGAGACACTCCAACACACCGTGAGGCTGACGCTAAGGTGGTCGCTGATTTTTTCTGCCGGGTTCACGCTCGTTTATTTACTTGCAGGTCCTCTGATTGTCCGCATCCTGACCGACCTGCCTGACGTGCGCCAGACTGCGATGGTCTACCTGCCCTGGCTGATCGCATCACCATTGATATCAGTCTGGTGTTTTTTGTACGACGGCGTTTACGTCGGCATGACCCGGGCCCGGGAAATGCGAAACATCATGCTCATCTCGACCATTGCGATATTCCTGCCGCTCTGGTTCCTGACGCAATCTTTCGGCAACCACGGTCTCTGGTTTGCGTTTTTGACCTTCATGGCGAGCCGCGGCATCGGCATGCACATCGGTTACAGGAAATCGCTAGGCTGAAACCGCGGCACGCTCGACAACAAGCCGGTGCGCCGCGCGGCGCGCCCAGAAATAGCCCAATACTCCAGACAAGATGTTAGCAATGGCGTACGCGCCGAATATTCCGGCCACGCCGAACAGTGCCTTGCCGGCAAACGCGAGGGGCACATAGAGCACCAGGATTCGTGTGACGCTGATCATAACGCCGGGCATCGGGTTGCCAAGGCCGTTGAACGCGGCATTAACGACCATGACGATGCCATAGGCGCCATAGCTGATGGGCGCGATCCACAGGAACGTCTTCGCGACGTGGATAACCTCCGGGCTCTCGCTAAACAGCGTCGGCAAAAACCCTGACGCCAGCGCCAATCCGCCAGCAATGAACAATCCGCTCGCGATACAAAACCCTGCGCACAACCTGAGCGACGCCTGGATTCTGTCTTCCTTGCCGGCCGACAGATTCTGGCCGACGAACGGCCCGATAATCGCTGACAGCGCATAGTAAAGAACCAGCACGAGGGACTCGACGCGGCTGGCAACGCCAAAGCCAGCCACAGCCTTGGGACCAAAATCCGCGATCATCGCGGTGATCAATGTGAGGCCAATCGGGACGATTGCATTGGTGCCGGCTGCCGGCAGGCCGACATGAAGGATGTCCCGCCACGACCTGCGCATTTCAACCGGATCCGGTTTGCTGAACCCCACGAGGTCCAGCCGGTACGTCAGGAAGTACAGCGTCGCGAGGAAGAACGATCCGCGCGAGATCAGCCCGGCAATGGCTGCCCCGTTGAGCCCCAGCGCTGGTATGGGCCCCAGCCCGAAAATGAAAATCGGATCGAGTATCACGTTAAGAATCGCGGCACCGATCATCAGCTTGCTGGGCAGACGGGTATCGCCCGTCGCGCGCATGCTGGCAGTGCCCACCATGCCGAGCACGATGAAAGGTACCGCGCTATAGAGGATCATCATGAAGCTGCGGATCATCGGCAGCATGTCTTCCGGTGCGCCGATTGCGCGGAACAACGGGTTGATCGTCAGCATGCCTGCGGCGGCAACAACGCCGGTTATCAGGAATGACAGGATCATGCTGTCGGTTGCAAGGCGCTTCGCCCTGCGATGGTCATCAGAGCCAATCGCGCGCGCCACGACAGACGAGGTGCCCGCACCGAGTCCGATTGCGATACTTGTCACGATCATGAGTATCGGGAAGCCGAAGCTGTAGGCCGCCAGGGCACGGTCACCAACCCTGCCCAGGAAGTAGGTGTCGATGAATGACTGCGCCATCAGCGTGGTGATTCCCAGGAGCATGGGAACAGTCATGTTGATCAGGTGCCGGCCTACGGGCCCCTGTGTCAATAACGCGCTTCGGGATTCCATGCGCGACGAATACAGGTATTAGTCGCGAAACTCAAGGCAAAGGAGAAACAGCCATCCAATCAACAGGGTGTTTCCGTTTATACTCGCTGCCGGTAGCTTGTTCGGCCTACCAACAAAGTTCTGCAGCGGCCGAATGAAGGAATGTGAATCATGTCTGGTGTCGTCATCCTGTCAACCGCACGCACTGCCCTGACAAAATCAGTACGGGGCGCCTTCAACAACACGCACGGCATTACGCTTGCGAGCCACGCGCTCGCGAACGCGATCGATCGCGCCGGCGTCTCGCCCGAGGAGATCGAGGACGTCATCATGGGCTGTGCCTACCCGGAGGGTGCCACCGGGTTCAACATCGGGCGCAACGCGGCCATGGCTGCCGGGTGCCCACCGAGCACCGCGGGAGCAACGATCAATCGCTACTGCTCGTCCGGCCTGCAGGCAATTGCCATGGCGGCTGGCCGCGTTATGAATGAAGGTGTCCCTATTGCGGCTGCAGGCGGTGTCGAGCAAATCTCGATGGTGCAGATGGGCAAGGACGTCAACCTGTCGAACATGACAGAAAAAGAATTGTTCAAGCGAATGCCGGCACTCTGGATGACCATGATCGAGACCGCCGAGATTGTGGCCGATCGCTACCAGGTCAGTCGTGAAAGCCAGGACGAGTTTGCCCTGCTAAGCCAGCAACGCACAGCAGCTGCGCAAAAGGCAGGACTGTTCGCCGACGAAATCGTGCCTCTCAAGGCAACCTGGAAGAAAGTCGATCGGGAAACCAAAGAGGTGTCCTACGAGGAGGTCGTGGCGGATCGTGATGACTGCAACCGACCCGATACGACACTCGAAGGTCTCGCCGCCCTGAAGCCCGTCTTCAAGGACGGCCAACAGGTCAGGGAAGGCAAGTATGTGACGGCCGGCAATGCGAGCCAGTTCTCCGACGGCGCCAGTGCCTGCGTCGTCATGAGCGAAACCGAAGCAGAGAAACGTGGTCTCGAGCCGCTCGGCGCGTTCCGCGGATTTGCCGTCAGCGGCTGCAATCCGGACGAAATGGGAATTGGACCGGTGTTCGCCGTGCCGCGACTTCTTGAACGCAACGGACTGACAATCGATGACATCGACATCTGGGAGCTCAACGAGGCCTTTGCGGCACAAGCCGTCTACTGCAGGGATGAGCTCGGTATCGACCCGGAGAAGGTCAACGTCAATGGTGGCGCAATCGCTATCGGGCACCCCTATGGCATGACGGGCGCACGCTGCTCGGGTCACCTGTTGCTCGAAGGCCGACGGCGTGGATCCAGGTACGGTGTTGTGACAATGTGTATCGGCGCCGGCCAGGGCGCCGCGGGCTTGTTTGAAATCTACTGACAGGATCAAGGTGATGGTGTGATCAACTGGAAGAGAGGCTGCATCCTTGCGGTCGTGTTGCTCGCTGGCTGCGGTAACGATAGCGACACGGGCGAGGAGCCACGCCTGTCCGTTGAAGGCCTGTCGCGCTTCGCCACTCTGGCGACCGACTGCATTACCGTTGAGTATCCCAACAAGCTGAACCAGGTTCTTCGGGACGACGATTCCCTGCGACCACCCCGGGAATTACACCCGGCCTTTTATGGTTGCTACGATTGGCATTCGGCGGTGCATGGTCACTGGATGCTCGTCAAGTTGCTCAAGGATTATCCAGACCTGCCTGGACG
>JBFFOS010000015.1:0-27478 GCA_041574375.1 Woeseiaceae bacterium | reverse complement strand
TGGTAAGACGGTGTCGCTGTACACCGGTCTGAACATTCTCAACACTGAGAACCGCAACATTTCGGCGGCTGAGGATCCCGCGGAAATCAATCTTCCGGGGATCAACCAGGTCAACGTGAACCCGAAAGTCGGCCTGACGTTCGCATCGGCGCTCAAGGCTTTCCTGCGCCAGGATCCGGACGTGATCATGGTTGGTGAGATTCGCGACCTCGAGACGGCCGAGATTGCGATCAAGGCCGCACAAACCGGTCACCTGGTGTTGTCCACGCTGCATACCAACGACGCGCCAAAAACCCTCACCCGGATGGTCGACATGGGTGTGAAGCCCTATGCAATCGCGACCTCGGTCAGCCTGATTATTGCGCAGCGACTCGCGCGTCGACTGTGCAACAACTGCAAGGAAGTGAAGGACATCCCCCGTGAGGCGCTCGAGAAAGAAGGCTTTACGGCGGAAGAACTGGACGACGGCGTCACAATCTTCGGTCCCAAAGACAAGGGCTGCAAACAATGCAACGACGGATATAAAGGTCGTCTGGGTATTTTCCAGGTCATGGAAGTGTCCGAGACGATGGGCCGCATCATCATGGAGGGCGGTAACGCAATGCAGATTGCTGAACAAGCGGTGCTTGAGGGGGTTATCGATTTGAGGCAAGCCGGATTGAACAAAGTCAAGGACGGGGTTACCAGCCTTGAGGAAGTCAATCGGGTTACAATTGAGTAATTAAATCAGGTAATTACCGAATTTACGGAACTGACACATGGCTAACGCAGCAGTTATAGGCAACACGCCGTTCCTATGGGAAGGGACAGACAGAAACGGCAAGAAGATCAAGGGCAAGAGTCTTGCCAATGATGAGGCAACGGTACGCGCCGACCTAAGGCGTCAGGGTGTCGTTCCGACCCGTATTCGAAAGCAGCGAAGGGGTTTGTTTGCAGGTGGCGGCAAGATCACGACGGGCGATATCGCGATTTTCAGCCGGCAGCTCTCCACGATGCTGGCCGCAGGTATCCCGCTGGTCCAGGCATTCGAGATCGTTGGTAATGGTCATGAAAACGCTGCTATGCAAAAGCTCATCCTTGCCGTCAAGTCCGATGTGGAAGGTGGTAGCGCACTGGCAGAGTCCCTCGCGAAGCATCCATTGTATTTTGACGATTTGTTCGTGAACCTCGTCGAGGCTGGTGAACAGGCTGGCGCGCTCGAAACACTGCTGGACAAGATTGCCACCTACAAGGAAAAGACCGAGGCAATCAAGAAAAAGATCAAGAAGGCCCTGACCTACCCGGCAGCCGTATTGGTGGTTGCATTCGTCGTAACCGCGATTCTGTTGATATTCGTGATTCCGTCGTTTGAAGACCTGTTCAAGGGCTTTGGCGCGGACTTGCCGACGTTTACGCGCATGGTCATTGATCTGTCAGCGTTCGTACGATCCCAGGGAATAATTCTGGCCGCCATGATCGCTGCCGCGGTCGGCGCATTTATTTATTTCAAAAAACGTTCTCGAGCGTTTCGGCATTTTCTGGACAGGATTATGCTCAAGGTTCCGGTTATTGGCCCGATCTTGCAGAAAGCATCCATCGCCCGGTATGCGCGTACGTTGTCAACGATGTTTGCAGCCGGTGTGCCACTCGTAGAAGCGATGGAGTCTGTGGCCGGCGCCACCGGCAACATCGTTTATGAAGAGGGCGTCCTGAAGATGCGTGACGAAGTTGCAACGGGCCAACGCCTGCAACAAGCGATGGAAAATACGGACCTCTTCCCCAACATGGTCATCCAGATGATCGCGGTGGGCGAGGAATCCGGGTCATTGGACGAGATGTCCGCCAAGGTCGCCGATTTCTACGAAGAAGACGTCGACAATGCTGTTGATAATCTCTCCAGCTTGCTCGAGCCAATGATCATGGCGATCCTCGGCGTGCTCGTTGGCGGGCTGGTGGTTGCGATGTATCTGCCTATCTTCAAGCTGGGCGCGGTCGTCTAGACCACTCTCTTATTCGGAAAATGCGGCGTTCGGAGTGTCCTCCGAGCGCCGTTTTCGTATACGCTAGCGACAGGCCCGACGGAGTCCTTTCATGCCTCAGTTATTCGTGGAATCACCGCTTTTGTTCATTGCCGTTGTGTTCGCGTTTTGTCTCGTAATCGGCAGTTTTCTGAATGTCGTGATCTATCGATTACCCATCATGATGGAGCGCGACTGGCGCGAGCAATGCGAGGAATTCGCAAAGTCGCCGCCTGTTCTTGATATCCCCGAAGAGCGCTTTGATCTCGTCGTGCCCCGCTCACGCTGCCCATCATGCGGCAACCCGATCAAGGCCTGGCAAAACATCCCCGTCATCAGCTACCTGATCCTCGGCGGCCGTTGCGCCAACTGCAAGGAATCGATTTCGGCGCGCTACCCCGTTGTGGAAATGATGACAGCCGTGCTCGCCGCAGTGTGCGCGTGGCGCTTTGGCGTCGGCTGGGAAGCCCTCATGGCCATCGTTCTGACGCTCATGCTCGTACCTGTCGCAATGATTGATGCCGACACGCAACTCATTCCTGACTCGATTGTCCTGCCACTCATGTGGATCGGGCTGGCGATGAGCCTGTTTCACCCGATCGACGGCGCAGACACGCTGTTCATTGCGCCACGAGACGCCATTATTGGTGCGATGGCGGGCTATCTCAGCCTCTGGAGCGTCTACCAACTCTTCAAACTTATCACCGGCAAGGAAGGTATGGGTTACGGCGATTTCAAATTGCTCGCAGCGCTTGGCGCGTGGCTGGGCTGGCAGCACCTCCATGTCATTATTCTCATGTCTGCCGTGGTGGGTGCTGTCGTCGGCCTGACGATGATGGCGTTTCGCAATCACGAGCGCAGTGTGCCGATTCCGTTCGGTCCATACCTGGCCGCCGCCGGCTGGGTCACGATGCTCTGGGGTCGTGACATCTGGAATCTTTACCTCGACAGATTCGTCTGAGCGATGCGCCGCGAGTCCGCACGACCCTATCGCATAGGCCTGACCGGCGGCATAGCCAGCGGTAAGTCGGTCGTTGCTGGCATGTTCGCGGACCTGGGCATACCAATCATTGACACTGATCTCATTGCTCGTGAGATTGTCGAACCGGGCCAACCAGCCCTCGAAGAAATTCGCGAGCGATTCGGCGAGCACATGATCGACGCTGCCGGCAATCTCGATCGCGTGGCAATGCGGAAAGAGATATTTGCCAACGAGAGCGCGCGATCAGATCTCGAAGCAATCCTTCACCCTCGAATCGGCGCGGAGACTCGCCGGCGGGCTGATGCCGCTGACGGTGACTACCAGCTGATTGTCGTACCCTTGCTGACTGAATCAGCGCTACTGGAGTTCGTCGATCGGGTACTGGTTGTCGACTGTAACGAAGACCTTCAGATCCAGCGGCTGCGTGCTCGTGATATCGAAACGATTGAACAGGCGCGGAGAATCCTCAAAGCGCAAGCAAGCCGCGAAGAACGGCTCGCCATTGCCGATGACGTCATCCTGAATGAGGGAAGCTTGCAGGATACGCGCGAAGCAGTCACTCGGCTGGATCGGGAATATCGGCATCTTGCTCAGCAGCGAGATCGGTCTTGACCGTCTCGATGAACGCCAGGATATCGGACTCCCGGATCTTCTGCGCCAGCTTGGCGTTTTCGGCGATTTCCACACGCAAGCTCGACAGCGCTGTGTCGGCCAGCACCAGCGCTTCGTGGTTGAACCCCTTCGACGCCATCAACGCCGCCATCGCCATAGCATGACTCGGGCCACCCCGAGCATCGAGCGAATTCTCGAACGCGTCAAGCGCCGCCTGCGGATCACCCTGGTGAACACGCGTATACCCGATCAGCCAATTGACATGTGAGTACCGCAGCGAGGTCGGATTCCCGTTGGCCGGCACATCGAGCATCTTCATGAAAGTGCTTTCCAGCCGCGCAAGTTCGATATTCGGACATTTGCCGGTTACGAATACTTCCGCCATCGTGTTGTATGCCTTCAATGCCCGTGAATCGAAGGGCAACATCGACAGACGGTCCGCCAGGTTATCGAACTCGTCGCTCTCCAGTCTGTCGGTCGCACAAAGAAAATACAGCTTGATGGTCAATGGGAGCGGATCATCGGTCGGAATGTTTTCGAGTGCGCGGTCGATGACGGCCAGGGCGTCGTCAGTGCGCCCCGAGATGAACAATAGCTTTGCGTACTGCCCCTGTGCCCTCGCCGACGTCGGCGCCTTGAGGGCGGACGACTCGATCATGGACGGCAGGCTCTTCCAGACCGTGGCAGAGTAGCGGGTGAATGATCCAACGAGAAGGATCACGACGAGTGCGGCCAACCCGAAGGCCCGAACGCCGGCCTTGCGGCGCAGCGCCTCGACCAAAGGCAGGAACAGGAATGCAACGGCAACATAGTTGCGGTGTTCGAAGTACAACTCCAGGTTGACGACCGTCGACTCGAGCAAGTGACTCGCATAGAAGAACAGGATAGCCAGTGCCACCAGCGGCAGCTCGCGGCGCTTGACGAAGGCGAAGGCGATCGCGGCAACATGGAACAGGTAGCTCACTACCGTTGTCATCGGCGAGAACAGACCTGTCGACTTGATGAAATGATCCTGAAACACGCCCGTCGTGTACAGTTTCGGCAAGAACCAGTGCTGCAGATAGTCGAACAGGACGCGACCCTGAGTCAGAAACCGCTCATAGATGCTGAAATCCCTGCCCGGCGCAATTTCGAAAACGTTCCCATACAGGACGAGTTTGCCTAGATAAAGGAAGATCACTGCGGACGGCACAGCGATAAACACGATGCCCCAATATCGATTCAGGGCGGGCAGACGATTGCGTTGGCTGGCGATGATGGTCAGTTCGAGAACGCCAACCAGCATCGGCAGGAGTATGCCATTTTCCTTTGACATCATCGCCAGCAAGGTGAAGAGGCCGATCGCTGCGGTCATGCTCAGGTAACCCTGCCAGGAGTTCTCCCTGGTCCGCATCCGGCCGTGCAAATAGAGCGCGAGACCAGCAAACATGAACAGGGCGGCGAGCTGCGCCATGCGCTGCACGATATACAGTGTCGTGGACACGAGAAACGGATGCAGGATCCAGATGGTCGTCGTGACCAGCGCGATCCAGCGCGCATCGCGCTGCCGCACCTGGACGCACTTCAGGACGAATGTAATAAGTATGCCAAGCGTGATGCCGGTCAGGAGGTGGATGACCAGGTTGGAGCGCTTGAACGGCCAGGATTCAGCTGGCCAGTTATTCGCGTCGATGAGGAAGCTGAACAGTGCCAGGGGTCTGCCCATAGGACCGGCATGGCCACCGAAGACGAATGCTTTGAAGCTCTGCCAATCGACGACACCACCCAGATCACCCAGCGGCGGGATCGACCCGAAGTCATCGAACAGGAATGGTCCATCCAGACCCGGCCAATAGGCAAACACGGCCAGGAGCAAGACCGTCGCCCAGCCGGCTGCCAGCAGCAGATTGTTGCGATTTGAAGATCCAGCTGATTCCAGGCTATCCATGCGCGATTCGTTACTCGAGATTGAGAATTGCAGGCATTCTAACGTGAGGCATTATGTTAGAACACGCGCCTCGTCACATTTTGCCTGTCGACCCGTTTGCCACCCGGCACGCTGTGACGCAGAATACCTGAATGGCAAAGCCAGCCAACAGAATCGTCCCACCAGCATCGGCTGCGATGACACAATACGAGCAACCGCTGTCTGAGCGTATGCGCACGTTCCTGCGCCTGGAATTCCTCTACCAGCAGATGCTCTATAACAGCGAGAGAGAGGCGGACTGGGCGACTCGCGCGACCATTTCCACCCTCCTGGAAATTCTCGCGATCTTGTCGCGGGGTGACGTCCGCAGTGACGTGCACAAGGAGCTCGATCAGCAGCTCGGTGTCCTGCAACAGTTCCAGAGCCAGCCGGGCGTCGATAGCGGTCGACTGGATACACTGATACACAACCTCGCCGCCAGCCGCAATGAGCTCAGCCACATCGGTACAGCGTATCTGCAACCACTCAAGGACAGCGAATTCCTGAACGCGATAAAGCACCGCAGCGCGATTCCGGGCGGAACCTGTGAATTTGACCTGCCCGAGTACAATCACTGGTTACGGCAACCCTTCGCGAGACGGCAGCAAGACATGGAAGGCTGGTCAGGATCGATTCGTCCGGTCTGTGACGCGGTGACGGAATTGATGTGGTTGATCCGGGAAAGCGCAGAACCGAAAGAAAAAATGGCCATCAACGGCATGTATCAGCACAGCATGCAGAAGGATAACAATTGCCGGCTATTGCGCGTCAGCCTGGCGGGCGATAGCTCGCTGTTTCCGGAAATCAGCGGCAGCCAACACCGATTCACCGTGCGTTTTCTGGAGTGGTCGACGATAGATAGCCGCGCTGTGCAAACGGGACACGACGTCCCGTTTCAACTCTCAATTTGCTGACAGCAAATCAGTGGCGCTGTTTGAGCGCCTCAACCACCGGTACATCCGCCGGCAATAACTCATCAGCGTCGAGCCGCTCTCTCCGCACCCAGCGCAGGGCCTGCCCTTCACGGCCAACAGGGTCGCTGTTCCAGTCACTGACAATAAAGAATTCGATCGTCACAACGCGATCGTCATATTCGTGCCGGAGGTTCATGAACGGTGCACAGGTCGTGACCTCGATGCCGAGTTCTTCGGCGAGCTCACGTGACAACGCCTGAGCAGAGGTTTCGTCGGCGCCAATCTTGCCACCCGGGAATTCCCACAAGCCGTGAAACGGGCCACCCCCAAGACGCTCAGCAATGAGAATCCGGCCCTCGGCATCGCAAAGGATTCCCGCGGCGACGTTGAAGTGGTTTATCGACAACCGATGCTCAGCTCAGCTTACCGTGGCACTGCTTGAATTTTTTACCGGACCCACAAGGACATGGCTCGTTGCGTCCGACCTTGCGGCCATCACGAATGAACGGTGTATGCGCTTCCGCAGCTTGCTCACCACCACCTGAGGAACCACCCAACGCCGATGCCTCAGCATGCTGGAACTTCATCGCCTGCTCTTTCTTGCGGCGCGCTTCGAGTGCGGAAAGATCTTCCTCGCCCTGGATTCGTATGCGGGAAAGAATACTGATCGAGTCGTGCTTGACCTGTTCGATCAGGGCACCGAACATCTCGAACGCCTCGCGTTTGTATTCCTGCTTGGGGTTCTTTTGTGCATACGAACGCAGGCCAATCCCCTGGCGAAGGTGATCCATCGCTGCGAGATGTTCTTTCCAGTGAAAATCCAGCTGGCGCAACATGATCTGCTTCTCTACGCCGCGCATCAGCTCTGGTCCGATATCATTGACCTTCTTTTCGTAGGCGTCTCTGACCTCTTCGATACAACGATCCGTGATCGCGTCCGCGGTCAGGGTAGTGTCTTCCCTGATCCAGCGTGCCACGTCCACGTGGACACCAAACTCTGCCTCCAGAGCTTTGCCCAATCCTTCGGGGTCCCACATTTCTTCCAGACTGCCTGAAGGTATGTGCTGATGTACTGCTCCCTCGACAACCTCGTCGCGAATAGCGGCAATCGATTCCTCGATTTCGTCGGCTTCCATCAGATCGTTGCGCATGACGTAAACAACCTTGCGCTGATCGTTGGCAACATCGTCGTACTCGAGCAGGTTTTTTCGAATATCGAAGTTATGAGCTTCGACCTTGCGTTGCGCGCGTTCAATCTGCCGCGTCAGCAACCTGCTCTCAATGGCCTCACCCTCTCGCATGCCTGCGCGCGCCAGGAGACTCTTGGTTCTCTCCGGGTCGCCGAAGATGCGCATCAGCGTGTCTTCCATGGACAGGTAGAACCTCGATGACCCGGGGTCTCCCTGGCGTCCCGAGCGGCCACGTAACTGGTTGTCGATGCGCCGTGATTCATGCCGTTCCGTGCCAACGATATGCAGACCACCGGCTTCCAAAACCTGGTTGTGGAGCTTCTGCCATTCTTCGCGAATAGCCTTCGCGTCCGCACCCTCGCCCGCATTGGCAATTGCCGCATCAAGACTGCCGCCCAGCACGATATCCGTGCCGCGTCCGGCCATGTTCGTAGCAATGGTAATTGCGCCCGGACGGCCGGCATTCTGCACGATGAGCGCCTCTCGTTCGTGCTGCTTGGCATTGAGCACTTCGTGCTTGATTTTCTTCTTCTTCAGGAAGTTCGATAACAGCTCGGATGCTTCGATCGAGGTCGTGCCGACCAGGACCGGCTGGCCCCGCTCGCTGCAATCGACTATGTCTTCGACGATGGCATCGAACTTGTCTTTTTCTGTCAGGTAGACGAGATCCGGCTGGTCGTCGCGAATCATCGGCTTGTGGGTCGGAATGACGACGACTTCCAGGCCATAGATTTGCTGAAACTCGAAAGCCTCGGTATCTGCCGTACCGGTCATACCGGAAAGGTTTTTGTAGAGGCGGAAGTAGTTCTGGAAAGTGATCGACGCAACCGTCTGGTTCTCCTGACGAATCGACACACCTTCCTTGGCCTCGACTGCCTGGTGCAGGCCGTCGCCCCAGCGACGTCCGGGCATTGTGCGACCCGTGAACTCATCGACGATAATGACCTCACCATCCTTGATGATGTACTCAACATCACGCTGGTAAATTGCGTGCGCGCGCAGCGCCGCGTTCAGATGATGCAGTAGCCGGATATTGCCGGCGTCATAGAGGCTCTCGCCTTCCTTCAGCAACCCGGCCCGCGCCATAAGCGCTTCGACCTTCTGATGGCCTTCCTCGGTGACATGTGCCTGCTTGGCTTTGAGATCGAGCGTATAGTCGCCGCGCGGCAACAGGCGGCATTTGGCAGGCTTCTGGGCGCCGTCAACCAGTACGACATCGGCGTCGCTTTCCTCGGCCAGTGTCACGGCCTCGTCCAGCGTCATCTCCTCGTTGCTCCGGTCGGTTAGCACGACACGATTTGCCGGAATGTCATAGTTGGTCGGTTCGTCGGTCTCTTCCTGCGCCTTGAGCTTCGGAATCAGCTTGTTGATCTGGGCATACAGATCCGTGCTGGCTTCTGCCGGCCCCGAAATGATCAACGGCGTTCGTGCCTCGTCTATCAGGATCGAGTCGACTTCATCGACGATGGCGAAATTGAGTTGCCGCTGTGCCTTGTCCTCGATGGAAAACGCGAGATTGTCCCGGAGGTAGTCGAATCCCAGTTCGTTGTTGGTCGCATACGTAATGTCCGCCGCGTACGCAGCGCGTTTTTCGTCGGCACTCTGCCCGGCTTTCGACACACCGACCGTCAGGTCGAGGAACTCGTATATCGGACGCATCCAGTCGGCATCACGTTGCGCGAGGTATTCGTTGACCGTAACCACGTGCACGCCATCCGAACTGATCGCGTTCAGGTAGGCTGGCAGGGTCGACATCAGCGTCTTGCCTTCACCTGTACGCATTTCGGCGATATTGCCATCATGCAGCACCATGCCGCCGATCAACTGCACGTCGAACGGCCTCAGACCCATCGTGCGAACTGATGCTTCACGAGCGACCGCAAAGGTTTCAGGCAACAGCTGATCGAGTGTCTCGCCGTCCGCGTAGCGTTGGCGGAATTCCTCCGTCTTGGCCCGCAGTTCGCTATCGCTGAGCGCCTGCAGGCCTTCCTCGAGGGAATTGATTTTTTTGACTACTTTTGAGTACTGACGAAGCAGGCGCTGGTTGCGACTGCCGAAGATGCGAGTCAGGAATTTGGCCACGCAGGGCTCCCGGTCAAACAAAGGCCGCTATTCTACGGCCACATGAATTCAATGTCGCGATTTAAGGTCGTTTTTTGCGATCACAAGGCCACGAAGAAGACCTACGGCGGCGACGATGCGGCGGGTCCTGATTCAGGGGGTTGCGGGGCTTACTTCGACGATTCGCGAATGAAGCTCACCGGATTCACCCGGCGCCCTTCTCGCAGTACCTCGAAATGCAGGTTCGGACCGGTTGCGCGGCCTGTCTTGCCCATCAGGGCAACGACCTGCCCTTTCTTCACCTCGTCTCCGACGGAGACGCGGTTTTCGGAATTATGTGCGTAGCGCGTCGAATAACCATTTCCATGATTGATCTCGACCATGACGCCGTAGCCATAACGGTCTCCCGACCAGGTTACGACGCCGTCGGCAACCGCAACGATTTCATCACCGTGTTTACCGGCAAAATCAATGCCCGTGTGATTCGCAGGCTTGCCCGTAAACGGGTCGGTCCGCTTGCCAAAATACGACGACAACCAGCCTGAATTGACCGGACGCCCTTGCGGGTAAACGCGTTCCTTCAAATTCTGGTTCATGAGCACCGACTCGAGCACGTTGAGTTGCGCCTCACGACTGTCCAACTGGTAGCTCAGCGAGGTCATCGCATCAACCACCTCCGGTACAGCCGCGATCGAACCCGCCGCCATCGGTTCTTCGGGACCACCCAATGCCGGTTCGGTATCGAAATTGAATTCATCGTCGTCAATATCGGCCATTTCCGTAAGGCGGCGGCCGACAGCATCCAGGCGAATCATGCGCGCATTCATCTGCGCGATGCGAATAGCCAATGCGTCGAGCGTATCCTCGTTTTCCTGGCGGATGGCATCAATGGTCTCGCGCTGCGATTCGATCTCACCGGTGAGATTCGCAAGCTCTGTTGTGCTTACGCCTGACCCCGTTTTTGCAGAGTACCAATAACCACCGGCGAATCCGGCACTGACAACGACGAACGCAACAACGGCAGCAGCGAGGCTGGCCACCGGGCCAGACACGCTAAGTTGACGGGGTTTACCGAACCCCTTGCCGAAAATTACAACATTCATCGAGTGCGTCCCGGATGCGTTAAATGTGTTTTCTGAACTCTATTGCAAGCTGCGCATCCACCGGCAAGATCGCCGTGGCCGCTTCTTAGCATCGTTTTTAACTTGCAATCCCTGCCCAAGTCGGTAGCCCCGCTATCCTGTCTGGAACCCCAGGACCGGTGGATTTGCGTCCCCGCCTCACAGCGAGTTTGCCCTTTTCGTGTGCGACAATATGCATAATGTCGGAATTCATTACAAGGTTATGACGCTCAGGGGTGACTCAGGTCACCGCGAAGCGGTAAAAAGCGCAAACTACGTCACATTTCTATGGCCTCAGATGAGCTGAAAAATTTGCTAAATCCCAATGCTGGCGGGGACTTAGGCGACATTGTGAAACGCGCCCGAAAGATGGGCGAGTTGACGAACTCGTTGTGCGCGGGGCTCCCCGAAGAATATGCCGGTGCCATTGTCGCCGCAAACCTCCGCGAAAACGGCGACCTCGTCGTCATCGCGATATCGTCAGCGTGGGCCAGCCGACTTCGTTATGAGACCGATGCTCTTCTCGCTGCAGCCCGGAAATCGGGAGTCAGCGCACAATCATGTCGGATTCGGGTTGCGCAGGGCTGACGCCAAGCACTTCCAAGCGATTCTTGAACAAGGGAACCAACGATCGTGCGAATGATGCTGTGATATGTTTCTCGTCACGAAAAATGACGACGCCGTCCGTCGTCTGAGCCGCACATCGCCCATCAGGACACACTAACCCTCCTAGCTCGACAACACCCACGTTCGCAAACCCCCTTGCGGATTGCCGCAAGTAATTTGCAACGACATCCGACCGGGTTTCGGTCATTGCCTCCTCACATTCACGGTCGCCATTGATCAGACGAAACGAGAATCGCCATGGATCTTCCAGGCAGCTGGGCCCATCAAATGAAAGGTGTGGTGTTCCCGCAATCAGTACGACGTGGCCGACACTCGGCGCGACTCGCTGCAGAACGCGTGTCGTTCCATCAACCCAGTCGGTCGCTGTAAAATTGTAGGTTGCCGAGCTGCCAATAATGAGTACGTCGGGCGCGATCATGTCGATGTAGTCGAGAACCATGTTTCGCCATTCGGTACAGACTGTGTAGTCACCACCTGCCTTGTTGTAGTGCCATGTCTTATCGACGATCGCACAGGCCGACTTGGTCAGCACGAGAATCTGCCATTCCGGAGACGGGAAGATCTCGGATACTGCTGGCGACCATTGCGCACCGATGCTATCGCCAAGAAGAACCGCGAGCCGTTCACCCGTCGGATTACCGAGCGCGCATGGAACGACTTGCGTGGCAAAGTGGCCGGTGTCGCAATGCAGACCGGACAGATAGACTCGCGGATCGGCGTCCATGCGCGGATCGTATCCATCGGCAACCAACGACTCGACACTGCTGCCGAACACTTGGCGCTCAAGCGCATTGTAAGCGGTAACCGACACAATGATGGTCGTCACTGCATAAACGACAACGTGCTTCGGAATTGCCGTACGGAATCGGCCTTTCCAGAAAGGGAGCTCAATATAACGGTAGCTCAGCATGGCCAGCGCTACCGTCAGCGCGACCAGAACCAACTTGCCGGCAACCAGACCCGATATACCGGTCGCCGTGCCGAGTATCAGTATTGGCCAGTGCCACAAGTAGAGCGAATAGGATCGATCGCCAATCCACACAAACAATCCAGAGCTCAGAATCGGGCCAGCGGCGGCGCGATCCGAAATCCTGCCCGCCGCAATGAGTAACGCCGCCCCGAACGATGGTGCCAGCGCATACCAACCCGGATAGCTGATATCGGGACTCAACAAGACGGCGCTGCAGATGACTAGCATCACTCCTGTCAGCCCCGCAATCCACGCCCCGATCTTGCCCTTCCTTCCCATCGAAACTGCTCGCCAATCAAAAGCCATGTGCATACCCACATACACACCAGAACCGAGAGCAAACTGCCAGAATCTCGATGGCATCATGTAGAACGCAAGCAGGGGTAAATTCGCCGAGAGGTAAATGCTAAGCACCAGGCTTGCAACAAACACCATCGCAAATCCGACCAAGATCACCTTGCCCTGCGACAGCCTGTCCGCCACCCGTGCCTTGAAGCCAACAAACAACAGTACTAACCAGGGCCAGATCAGGTAGAACTGTTCCTCGACTCCGAGCGACCACGTATGTAGGAAAAGGTCGTGATCCTGGAGTGCCAGAAAGTAGTCGCGTTCCGCGAAAGAAAAAAAGAAATTGCTTATCCATGCCGCCGCGTACGGGAAAGATCGGCTCTGCTGGCGCATCTCGAAGGGCGTTAGCACTATTGTCGACACAATGAGCACTACAAGCAGCATCGCGAGCATTGCTGGCAACAGGCGTCGCAACCGTCGTGCGAGAAACTCACCGTAACGTATCGTTCCGGTCGCGACCCGCTCTTCGAGAAGCAGGCCGGTGATCAAGTAACCCGACAACACAAAGAAGACATCAACACCGACGTAGCCGCCGGCGAATCCCGCGACGCCCGCATGAGCAAGAATTACGAGCGCGACCGCGACCGCCCGCAACCCCTGGATATCGGGCCGAAAGCTCAGTTTCGTGGACGAGACCGCAAGGTCGCTATCAGGCATATACTGGTGTGGCGTAAGAGATAGGCGCTTTCTTCGGGTCCTCGAATGTGACCGCTTCCCACGCCGATTCATCTTTCAACATTGCCCGCATGAGCTTGTTATTCAGGTCATGGCCTGACTTGTATGCACGCAACTCGCCGATCAGGCTGTGGCCCAACAGGTAGACATCACCAATGGCATCAAGGATTTTGTGAATCACGAATTCATTCGAGTACCGCAGGCCGTCCTCGTTGAGAATTCGGTAGTCGTCAAGAACGATTGCATTGTCCATGCTGCCACCGAGCGTCAGATTGCGCTCGCGCAGTGCTTCAACGTCACGCAGGAAACAAAACGTGCGTGCACGACTGACTTCCTTGAGAAAAGACGTCGATGAAAAATCGATTGTCGCGCGCTGACTGAGTTTATTGAAAACGGGGTGGTTGAAATACACCTCGAAGTCGACTTTGAAGCCATTGAATGGCAGGAATTCGGCCCACTTGTCGCCCTCTTCCACACGCACCTTTTTCTTGATACGAATGAACTTCTTCGCAGCGTTCTGCTCTTCGATACCGGCCGATTGCAGCAGGAAAACAAACGGACCCGCGCTGCCGTCCATAATCGGCACTTCGGATGCGGAGAGATCGACGTGCAGATTGTCGATTCCGAGACCTGCCAACGCTGACATCAGGTGTTCCACCGTCGCCACTTTGACGCCATCCTTGATCAGCGTGGTGCCAAGCATCGTTTCGCCGACCAGGGTTGGGTCAGCTGGAATGTCGACCGGGTGATCCAGGTCCACGCGTCGGAACGTAATTCCGGCGTTCTCGGCCGCGGGTCGAAGCGTCATATAGACCTTCTCACCTGAATGCAGCCCTACGCCGGTCGCCCGTATCGTGGTCTTCAAAGTGCGTTGTCTCAGCATGTCGCGCGCAAGATTACCATAATGAGGAAAAACCCTACAATAATTAGACTCTTAGCACGTAAGCATCAGCGCCTGTTGAGAAAGCGCATTCCGAAGGAAGGAAGAGGGCCGACCCGGGCTTCCCGGGCCGGCATTGCGGAGGAGAAATCCGCCGGCGAGTGAGTAACGCCGTCGGTTATCGCTCTCCCTGTCAGGCCGCTGCCGCACATCCATGTGCGCCGCGGCACAGGGCTGTCCCTGCCCTAGTCAGCCTGACGGCGCAGAAATGCCGGAATGTCCAGCAGCTCTTTCTGCAGTCCCGCGTCTCCCAGGCCATCACCGACTGCGCGCTTGCGTTGCACAGTCGGCTTGTCGAGCGTGTGGTAGTTTGGCTCAGCCTGTACTTCCGTACGCCTCACGATGCGCATCGGCGATTCTGCATTCGTTGCATGTTGACCCAGGCCCGTGGCAACAACCGTCACGCGAATGCTATCCGTCATGTCCGGGTCGATCACCGTTCCGACCACGACTGTCGCATCTTCCGATGCAAATTCCTTGACTGTCGCGCCAACTTCCTGGAATTCGCCGATCGACAAATCCATGCCCGCCGTCACGTTGACAAGAATGCCGTTGGCGCCTGCGAGGTTAATGTCCTCGAGAAGCGGGCTCGACACTGCGGCTTCTGCCGCCTCGCGCGCACGATCCTCGCCCTGGGATACACCTGTACCCATCATGGCCATACCCATCTCGGACATAACGGTGCGAACGTCTGCAAAGTCGACGTTAATCAGGCCCGGTCGCGTGATCAGTTCCGCAATGCCCTGCACGGCACCCTGCAGCACCTGGTTCGCGGAGCGGAATGCATCCAGCAGCGTCGTCTCGCCACCCAGTACGGTCAGCAGTTTTTCGTTGGGGATCGTAATCAGTGAATCGACGTACTTGCCGAGTTCCCCGATACCATACTCTGCAATCTGCATGCGCTTGCCGCCTTCCATCTGGAACGGCTTGGTCACAACGGCGACCGTGAGAATGCCGAGTTCCTTCGCGACCTGCGCGACAATTGGTGCAGCTCCCGTGCCGGTGCCGCCACCCATGCCGGCGGTTATGAACAGCATGTCCGCGCCCTCGATGACTTCGAGAATACGGTCACGATCTTCCATTGCGGCCTGACGGCCAATATCCGGATCGGCACCCGCGCCGAGCCCCTTGGTAATGTTGCAGCCAATCTGCAACGAAGTCCGCACGCGCGATCCTTTCAGCGCCTGCGAATCCGTGTTGGCGCAGATGAAATCGACACCCTCGATTCCAGCCTCCACCATATGCCCGACAGCGTTACCGCCGCCCCCACCGACACCAATTACCTTGATGACGGCGCTCGAGCTATGCGCATCCATTAATTCAAACATTTAGTCTTCCTCCGCTTTTTAGCTTTTCCCTGTGGGGCACTCACTGAACCCCGTTTATTAAAATCGTTAGAACTGGCCCTGGAACCACGACTTCATGCGGTCCCATACCTCGCCCATGCTGCCGCCGATAGGCGTACTGCGACGGTCGCGCCGAGAGAGGTTTTCATAGCCATACAGCAGCAAGCCGACGCCCGTGGCGTGAATCGGGTTGCGAATTACATCCATCAGGCCATCGACGTACTGCGGCGATCCAAGGCGGACCGGCATATGGAAAACTTCCTCAGCCAGTTCGACTGCGCCTTCCATCTTGGCGCTGCCGCCCGTGATGACGACGCCGGCAGCAATCAGCTCTTCAAAGCCCGATCGCCTGAGTTCATCCCGGACCAGGCCGAACAGCTCTTCGTAGCGAGGCTCCACTATCTCGGCCAGCGTCTGGCGTGCGAGCCGGCGCGGCGGCCGATCGCCAACGCTCGGAACCTCGATGGTTTCGTCCGGATTCGCCAGCTGCGACAACGCGCAGGCGTACTTGATCTTGATCTCCTCGGCGTACTGCGTCGGCGTACGCATGGAGACCGCGATATCGTTGGTTACCTGGTCGCCGGCAATTGGAATAACGGCCGTGTGCTGAATAGCTCCGCCCAGGAAAACGGCGATGTCGGTCGTACCGCCACCAATATCGACGATGCAGGAGCCAAGCTCTTTCTCATCGTCCGTCAGCACGGCATAGCTCGATGCAAGCTGCTCGAGAACAATATCATCGACTTCCAGCCCACATCGTTTCACGCATTTGACGATGTTCTGCGCCGCGCTTTCGGCACCCGTGACCATGTGGACTTTCGCCTCGAGACGAACACCCGACATACCGATCGGTTCGCGAATACCCTCCTGGCTATCGATCAGAAACTCCTGCGGCAGAATGTGCAGGATCTTCTGATCGGCGGGGATTGCGACTGCACGGGCCGCGTCGATAACGCGATCCACGTCTCCCCCACTGACCTCCGAGTCACGGATCGCAACAATCCCGTGCGAATTCAGACTGCGGACATGGCTTCCCGCGATGCCCGTGTAAACCGAATGAATGTCGCAGCCGGCCATGAGCTCCGCTTCCTCCACGGCACGCTGAATTGAATGCACCGTCGACTCGATGTTGACCACGACGCCTTTCTTCAGGCCTCGCGAAGGATGCGAGCCAATGCCGACAACTTCGATGTTGCCTTCCTCATTGACCTCGCCGACGATGGCCACAACTTTCGATGTGCCAATGTCGAGTCCGACAATCAGGTTTTTGTCAGGGCGTTTGGACATTCACTCCGTTCCTCTGGATGCGAGCATTTTTTGCCCGTTCTTCTGCGGATCAGCGACCGGGGTCTTGGCCCCGCCTTTCCAACCAATCGTGAAACCATTGCCGTAGCGCATATCGACGTAGTCGATTTCCGTTGCCCGGCCGGTAATTATGTTGGCCACGACATCGAGGAACAGACTCGTGCGCTCGGATACGTCGCGGCGCCCGAGCCGCACTTCAATGCCGTTCGCCAGCGTCATCTCCCAGGAGCCGCGGGCGTCGAGATGCACGCGACGCAGATCGAGCCCGAGCGGAATCAACTGGTCACGAACTTCGAGGTATCGCCGGGCCACCTCGGCCGAGTTCTCGTCGGGACCGCTAAGCCGTGGCAGTTCCGCGGGAATGTGGCGCGCCTCCGTCACGAACAGGTCGCCACGCGTATTGAGCAGACCGCGTTCACCCCAGATTGCGGCCGGTACCTGTTCGGTGACCGTGATCGAAATGCGACTCGGCCAGCGACGCGCTACACGCGCCTGATCAATCCATGGCAGTGCGACTATCCGCGCCTGAATACGATCGAGATCGGCTCCGACGAAACCTTCGTCGATTTGTCCGCTGATCGCTTCTTCAATCTGCAGTGCCGTCACGCGCTGAAACGGCCCACTGATTTCGATCGATGAAATGGTTCGATCGAGCATCGCCATGGTCAGCTGGTAGGTCGCGACTATGATGCCCGCCGCGACAAGCGGCGCGACGATGCGCCCGATGCGAATCTTCGGCATCGTGAACGCTTTCGCTTTCTTTTGCTTGCGGCGTTTGGCTTGTTTACGCGCCATGTGCAGCCACCTCCGCCGTTGAGCCGCTGTCCGCAGCCGAAAAGCTGGTCTCAAGGATTCGCCAGCACAATTCTTCGAAGTCGATACCGTCGCGTTGCGCCGCCATCGGCACGAGGCTGTGGCTCGTCATGCCAGGTACCGTATTGACCTCCAGTACCAACGGTTGCTTATCCACGCCGGTCATGAAATCGATCCGCGCCCAGCCCGAGCAGCCCAGTTCTTCAAACGCGGCGACCGCGAGGTCCGCAAACACGGCCTCTTCTTCGTTGGATTCCGTGCCGGGGCAGATGTATTCGGTGCGATCGGATTCGTATTTGGCGCGGTAGTCGTAAAAGACTCGAGGTGTGACGATTCGGATACTCGGCAACGCACGACCCTGCAGAACCGCGACGGTAAACTCGTCACCCGTAATACAGGTTTCGAGCAGGACCGTGTCGCCGTATTGCAATGCGACCTCGACAGCGTCGTTAAGCTCGGCACGCTCGAATACTTTTGACATGCCTACGCTGGAGCCTTGCCCCGACGGTTTGATAATCACCGGGAAGCCAACCTGCTCGGCAGCAACCGATGCCTCTTCGAGCGACCTGACTGCCGCATAGTCAGGCGTGGGAATACCGGCCGCACGGAACAAGTGCTTGCTTCGCACCTTATCCATCGCGATTGCGGACGCCATGACGCCGCTACCCGTATACGGGATATTCATCCACTGCAGAAGCCCCTGCAGGGCACCGTCTTCACCGCCAGGGCCGTGCAGTGCAATCCACACACGATCGAAGCCCGCAGTCGCAAATTCGGTCAGCGATTTCTCGGACGGATCCCACGAATGGGCATCAACACCTTTCGCCTGCAGTGCTTTGAGTACCGCCGCACCGGTATCGAGCGACACCTCGCGTTCGCTTGAATGGCCACCCAACATGACGGCAACGCGACCGAATTCTGCTGCGTCAGTCACGGCGTGGCGCTGTTCTGACATTCTCGTAGCACTCATGCGAGCGCCTCGCCAACAATTCGAACTTCGTGAACGAGCTCGACGCCGTGAACATCGAAAACCGTTCTCCGGACGTGCTCAATCAGCGCCTCGATATCCGTTGCCGAGGCGTTATCCCGGTTGATAATGAAGTTGGCGTGCTTCGTCGAAACTTCGGCGCCACCGATGCGATGCCCCTTGAGGCCGGCCGCTTCGATCAACCGCGCCGAATAATCGCCTTCCGGGTTGCGGAATACGGAGCCACAACTCGGCAAGCCGAGCGGTTGCGTCGTCTTGCGCCGCTCGAGCATTGTCTGCATCGTTTCCATACTCGGCACAACATCCGGTTCGAACCGGAAGGTGCCCTCAATGAACCATTCGTTGGCCGGACCCGCCACGCTGCGGTAACCAACCCTGTAGTCTGCCGGCGCACGCTCGTGAATCTCCCCACTGCGATCGATCGTGCGCACTGATTCGACACGCTCCCAGGTTTCTCCACCATGTGCGCCCGCATTCATGGCCAGTGCCCCGCCAACCGTGCCGGGGATTCCGGCGAAGAACTCTGACGGCCCCAGGCCCCAGCGGATGCACTGGCGTGCGAGTTGCGTGCATGGCACACCTGCACCCGCACGTACTTTGTGCTCATCAACTTGCTCGAGTTGCCGCAAAATCTTGGTCGCCGAGATCACGACACCACGCAGGCCGCCGTCGCGCACCAGGAGATTGGTACCAACGCCGTGCCAGAAGATCGGGGTATCGCCGTCGAGTCCAGCCAGAAACAACGACAGATCGTCGATGCTCACGGGAATGAAGAACATGTCGGCGGGACCACCGGCGCGCCACGAAGTATGACGGCTCATCGGCTCGTCGTACCGAAGCTCACCGTGCACGCCAGGCACTCTCTCTGCGGCCATCATGCCTGCACCTTCAGCGACGGGCCCTTGCCAAGCCGCTCAGGAAGCGAGTGCGCATAAACGCTGATGTCACCCGCACCCATCGTCAGCACGAGATCGCCATCTTCCAGCACGCCCTCGAGGACCTGAGCAAGATCGTCCAGCGACTCGACGAATACAGGTTCGACCGCACCGCGAGTGCGGATTGCTCGAGCCATCGATCGGCCGTCAGCGCCCGCAATCGGATCCTCGCCAGCCGCGTAGACATCGAGTAACACCAGCGCGTCTGCCTCCGATAGCACCGTCGCAAAATCATCCAGGAGGTCCCGCGTCCGCGTGTAGCGATGCGGTTGAAAAACAAGAACCACGCGGCGATCGGGGTAGCCGGACTTCGCGGCTGCCAGTGTCGCGGCAATCTCGGTCGGGTGGTGACCATAATCGTCGACAATTGTGACCGTGCCGTTCTGCGTCTGAACGTCACCAAGGATCTGGAAGCGCCGGTCGATACCCTCGAATTTTTCCAGCGCTGTCACAACCGCCTGATCACCGATCTGCAACTCGTCGGCAACGGCTATCGCAGCCAGCGAGTTCCTCACGTTGTGTATGCCCGGCAGACGCAGCTTCACGTGCAGGAACTGGTACACGCTCTGGGTATCTCCCAGGCTTTCTTCCGCCTTGCTCGAACGAATGACGTCGAACTCTGTTGTGTTCTCGTTGAACTCGATATTGACCGCGCGAATGTCGGCTTCTTCATGCGTGCCGTAGGTTGTCACCGAACGGCCAATGTCAGTGAGAATGTCATTCACGCCGGGGTCGTCGGCACACACGACTGCCAGACCGTAGAACGGCAGGTTGTGGAGGAATTCGATGAAACCTGACTTTAGTTTTTCGATGTCGCCGTCGTAGGTCGACATGTGATCGGCATCAATGTTGGTGACGACCGCGAGCATGGGTTTCAGATGCACGAATGAGGCATCGCTTTCGTCGGCTTCTGCGACGAGGTATTCGCCCTGCCCGAGGCGTGCGTTGGCGTTGGCGCTCTTCAGGCGCCCGCCGATGACAAATGTCGGATCGAGACCGCCCTCCGCCATTATGCTGGCAACCAGGCTGGTCGTCGTGGTCTTGCCGTGCGTGCCGGCGACCGCGATCGAGTATCGAAACCGCATGAGTTCCGCCAGCATCTCCGCACGGCTCACGACGGGCATGAATTGCTCACGTGCTGCGGCCACTTCCGGATTGGTTTCATCGACCGCGCTGGAGACGACAACCGCATCCGCATCACGAATGTTCTCGGCAGCGTGGCCGATGAATACGGTGGCGCCCTGGTCTTCAAGGCGCCGTGTCTGTTTGTTCTGTTTGAGGTCGGAGCCCTGCACGGCATAGCCAAGGCTGAGCATCACTTCGGCTATGCCGGACATACCGGCGCCGCCGATGCCGACGAAATGGACACTGTGGATCCGACGCATACGTTTGATCATGCCGCCGTTCCTCCCGCTTGCTCGAGGCAAATCTCGGTTATTCGACGCAGGGAATCCGGAGATGAAAGGGCACGGGCTTTCGCTGCACGTTGCTGCAACGCAGCTCGTGACTGCAACCACTCGCGGAGCAGGTCCGCAAGGTGCTGGGGCGTCAATTCACGCTCCGGAACGATCTTGGCGGCGCCCGCTTCTGCCATCGGGCGGGCGTTGGCGGTCTGGTGGTCATCGACCGCACCCGGATACGGAACGAACAGCGCCGGAACACCGACCGCGCAGAGTTCGGCGACAGTGAGTGCACCAGCGCGGCAAATCACGAGATCCGCCCAGGCATAGGCTCCCGCCATATCCTCGATGAATGGCAAAAGTTCAACGTCAACCTCATGCTCGTCATAGCTCTGCTTTGCAATGTCCAGCGTTCGTTCACCACACTGGTGGCGCACAACCGGCCTGACATCCGGGTCGAGTATCGCGAGTGCTGCGGGCACGACGCGATTCAACGCGAGCGCTCCCTGGCTGCCACCGAGAACAAGTACGCGGAGGGCGCCCTGGCGACTCGCATAACGTTCGTGAGGAGGAGCAACGGCCGCGATGTCCTCGCGCACCGGGTTGCCGACGGTTTCCACGCCAACATCAGAATTAAAACTGCCCGGGAAGGCTTGCAGCACAACCCGGGCAAGACGCGCCAGAAGACGATTGGTCATGCCCGCTGCGGCATTTTGCTCATGGATTACGAGGGGACGGCGGGTCAACCAGGCGGCAACACCACCCGGTCCGCTGACAAATCCACCCATGCCGAGCACTGCGGCGGGACGACGACGAAGAATGACGGAGAGCGACTGCAATAGCGCCCACCCTATTTGCAGCGGTGCAATCAGGATCGCCAGCACGCCCTTGCGCCGCAGGCCCTTGATACTGATCCACTCGATATCGATGCCGGCTTCAGGCACGACACGCGATTCCAGACCACGGTGCGTACCGAGCCACACGACTTCGCGCGAATGCGCCTGCAGCGCACGCGCAACGGCCAACGCCGGGTAGACGTGCCCACCGGTGCCGCCAGCCATCACAAGAATCGGCCGCATGCTCATTTCTTTTTGCGACCCCGCTTGCGGTTGACCGGCTTCGCATCGACGGCGAGCTCATGGTGAATGCGCAGCAGGAGTCCGATGCAGATCATCGTGACGATCAGGCTGCTGCGACCGTAGCTGATCAGCGGCAACGTAAGGCCCTTGGTTGGCAGAAGCCCCATGTTCACACCGACATTGATGAAGGCCTGCAGACCGAGCCAGGTACCCAGGCCAATCGCCATGTAGGCCTCGAAGAATCGCTCGGAATCCGCTGCGCGGATGCCGAGTTTGAAAATGCGCCAGAGAAGCGCCAGGAACAGCGCGATCAGGATCAGTGAACCAAGCAGGCCGAACTCCTCGGCAAACACGGCGAAGACAAAATCAGTGTGCGCCTCGGGAAGGTAAAACAGCTTTTGAACACTGTCACCGAGTCCGACCCCGAACCACTCGCCCCGACCAATTGCGATCAACGACTGCGTCAGCTGGAAACCCGAATCGAATGGATCCGACCACGGGTCGAGGAAGCCAGTCAGGCGCTTCATTCGATACGGTGATGTAATCGCGAGCGCGGCCATGGCCAGTACTGCTGTTGAAAAGAACACAACAAAGTCACGGATGCGTGCACCCGCAACGAAGAGCATCGTCAAAGCCGTAGCCAGCAATACGATTGCCGCACCGAAGTCCGGCTCCTTGAGCAGCAGTACGCAGGCTATGGTCAACACCACCATCGGCCGCAGGAAACCCATGAACTCTTCGCGCAGCGCCTTGTTGCGGCGAACGAGATAGCCGGCCAGGTACATGAGAAAAAACAGGCGTGCGGGTTCGGAAACCTGCAGATTCATGATGCCAATGCGCACCCAGCGAGTGCTGCCGTTCACCTCGTAACCAATGCCGGGAACCAGTACAACAATGAGCAACGCCATTCCGGCGAACAGCATTAGAGGCCCGAGGTTTTGCCAGACTCGCATTGGAATAAACAGGCAGACTCCACCGGCAACCGCGCCTATAACTGCCGCAATCAGTTGCCGCTGAACATAGAAGAACGGGTTGCCCGCTGCATTGTCTGAGATCGAGATCGACGCGGAAGCGAGAATCACGAAACCACCCAGCAAAAGCGTGAGCACGATCGTCAGCAGGATGGGATCGATCTGCAGCTCGGTCCTCAGCCGCGCCGGAAATGGCATGAGTCGGGTTCCCGCCGTCATCGCTGCAGCGCCTCCACCGCAGCACAGAACGCGTCACCGCGAGCCATGTAATTATCGTACTGATCGAAGCTGGCGCAAGCCGGGGCAAGCAGCACAGTGTCTTCAGACTCGGCACAGGTGGCCGCCATGTGGACAGCCGAATCCATGTTTTCGGCGAAATGCACCGGCATCACCGTATCGAGCGCATGGGCAATCTTTTCAGCGTCTTCGCCAATGAGCACGGCACCGCGCAGCTTGCCTTCGACCGCTTCGGCGAGTTCGCTGAAGTCAGCACCCTTGCCATCACCACCCGCGATGAGGACGAGCATCCCCTCAACCGATTTGATCGACGCCACAGCGGCCGCAACGTTGGTAGCTTTTGAGTCGTTGATGTAGTCGACGGCACGGATTCGCGCGACGAATTGCATGCGATGAGGCAAGCCCGGAAACTCGACAAGCACCTGCAGCATTGCAGCCATGTCCAAACCGATCAGGTCACCGGCCGCCAATGCAGCCAGGGCATTGAGCTGGTTGTGAATTCCGTAGAGCGCAAGATCGCGGATGGATAACAGCAACGTATCGCCGCGCGCGAGGAATCGTTCGCCATCCTCCTCGCGCAGGCCGTATTGATCGGCGTCTGGGGCGTCGAGTCCGAAACTTGCGACACGCCCACAGTGTTCGACTCTGTGCGCCGCTTCTTCATCAGCGCGGTTGATTACCGCCGCATCAGCATCTTTGAAGATGCGATATTTGGCACTGCGGTATTCGTCCTCATCGGCGTGCCAGTCCAGGTGATCAGGTGACACGTTCAGGAGCAGCGCAACCGCGGCCGGCAGGTTCTCTGTGCGTTGCAGCTGAAAGCTCGACAACTCGAGTACATAGATATCGGGTACATCCTGGTCGAGCAGGTCCAGCGCGGGTTCGCCGAGGTTGCCGCCTGCCAGCGCGTTGCGGCCGTCTGCACGACACATGTGATACAGGAGTGTCGTCACAGTGCTCTTGCCGTTCGAGCCTGTAACAGCGACGAACGGCTTGTTGGCATCGCGCGCGAACAACTCTATATCGGACACGATCTCGAGCTTTTTCTTGCGCGCTTTCCTGAGCAACGGATGACTGTCCGGGATTCCCGGGGATGCGATCACCCGTGTCACGTTCCTTGGCAGCTTGTCGTTTCCGAGTCGCAGCTCCGCATCGGGGAATAACTCTGCCAGTTTGTCGAGGCCGGGCGGCTCTTTGCGACTGTCGTAGAAGATGGCATTGCAGTCATTGCGCTTGAGATAGCGCGCAATCGACAGGCCCGTGGCACCGAGTCCCACGACCAGATCCTTGTCCGCTGTCTGCTGCACTTCGCTCATCGTATCTTCAGGCTCGCAAGGCCGATCAGCACGAGGATGACCGTTATGATCCAGAAACGAACGATGACCTTGGGCTCCGCCCAGCCTTTGAGTTCGAAGTGATGGTGCAATGGCGCCATGCGGAATACGCGCTTACCCGTCAGCTTGAATGACGTAACCTGGATAATTACCGAGAGCGTCTCGATGACAAACACACCGCCCATAATCGCAAGCACGACTTCCTGGCGAACGACGACAGCCACGACACCGAGAGCAGCACCCAATGACAACGCTCCAATGTCGCCCATGAATACCTGTGCCGGATACGTGTTGAACCACAAGAAGCCGAGGCCGGCACCGGCGAGCGCTGTGCAAAAGACAAGAATCTCGCCTGTACCGGGCACGTAGGGAATATCGAGATAGCCTGAGAAATTCACGTTGCCCGTCACGTATGCAAACAGGCCGAGCGCACCACCAACAAGGACGGTCGGCATTATCGCGAGACCATCAAGACCATCAGTAAGGTTTACCGCGTTACTGAAGCCAACAATAAAAAAGTACGTCACGACGATCTGGAACATGCCGAGGGGAATAGCCAGATCCTTGAAGTACGGAATCAGCAACGAGGTCTGAACCTCGTCCGTCGCCATAACGTACAGAGCAATGGCGGCAACAATGGCCGCGCTGGACTGCCAGAAGAGCTTTTGCTTCGCCGAAATGCCGGCGGGATCCTGCAGGATGAGTTTCTTGTAGTCATCGACATAGCCGATGACGCCGAAAGACAGTGTGACGAACAGTACGATCCAGACGTACATGTTTTCGAGGTCCGCCCAGAGCACTGTGCTGATCGAGATGGCCGCGAGTAACAATGTACCGCCCATCGTCGGCGTGCCGGCTTTCAGCAAATGGGTCTCGGGGCCTTCTTCGCGCACGGGCTGGCCAAGCTGGTTCACTTGCAGGCGTTTGATCATGCGCGGCCCGATGATGAACGAAATAGCGAGTGCGGTGAGGGCACCCATGATCGCGCGCATCGTCAGGTAGTTGAACACGTTAAAGCCCGACTCGAACTGCGACAGATACTGTGTGAGATAGAGCAACACGATCAGGCCTCCCTTCTCACGGCATCGGGCTCGCGCAGCGCATCGACCACACGTTCCATGTGCATCGAGCGAGAACCTTTGACGAGCACGTTAATGTCGGATGTCAGTGCTTCGCTGAGTTCATCAATCAGGGTGTCGAGGGATGCATACCAGCGGGCATTTTCTCCAAATCCCTCGACGGCACTGCGTGCAAGATCGCCGAACGCGAACAAGCGGTTCACACCGCTTGTTCGCACGGCTTCTCCAACCTCGCGATGCATCTTTGCCGCATCGTCCCCGAGTTCCTTCATATCCCCAAGCACCAGCCAGCTCTCTCCCGGAAGAGCCGACAAAAATTCTGCTGCCGCCACGACACTCAGCGGGTTTGCGTTGTAGCTATCGTCAAACAGCGTTGCGCCGTGCATGCCTCTTACGGGCTCGAGTCGACCGCCGACCGGACTGACCCCATCGAGCGCGGAACGAATTTTTCCGATCGATATTCCCAGCGCGTAAGCCACAGCTGCTGCCGCGCAGGCGTTGCGCACGTTGTGGACACCGACGAGCGGCAGTGTGACAGCAACACTCTCGCCGGCGAGGTGCAGGGTGAATTCTGTACAGCTTGCGCTCGCCACGATGTCATCAGCTCGCACGTCGGCCGTGTCGTCGAAACCAAAGCTGACGCTTCGAGTATCCCCAACAAGAGATGACCAGTAATCAAAGTACTTGTCATCTGCATTCAGAACTGCGACCCGCGGGCGTTTTTCGTTCTGCAGGATCTCGCCTTTTGCCGCGGCGACACCGTCGATCGAACCAAATCCTTCGAGATGCGCCGCAGCGGCATTCGTGATTACGACGACATCCGGGTTTGCGAGTGACGTCAGGTAGGCTATTTCGCCGGCGTGGTTCGCACCCATCTCCAGCACGGCGAAGTGATGCGAATCGTCGATGCGCGCCAGCATCAATGGCATGCCGATATCGTTGTTGAGGTTGCCGTGCGTGGCGAGTGTCGGCGCTTGCTGCGCCAGGCATACGGCAATCAATTCCTTGAGCGTCGTCTTGCCGTTGCTTCCGGTGACGCCAATCACGGTTACGTCGTGCTGATTGCGCCACGCGGCGCCAAAACGACCCAACGCCGCGGTCGCATCGTCCACCGTGATCTGTGCAACATCGTCATCGACCAGCCTGGATACTACCGCGCCTGCGGCGCCCTTTTCGCTTGCCACGCCAACATAGTCGCGACCGTCGAAATTCGGCCCCTGCAGAGCAAAGAACAACTCGCCGTCGCGAATACTGCGCGTATCGGTACTCACGCCTTTGAATGGCCGGTCATCGCCATGCAGCACGCCCTGCATTGCCTCAGCCGCCTGTGACAGCGTCGCAATCATCGTGCGCGCTCCTTCACGGCGAGCGCTTTCCGGGCGACGGCATAGTCGGAAAACGGAACACGTTTACCGCGTATTTCCTGGTAATCCTCGTGACCTTTTCCGGCCACAAGAATGGCATCCGCGTCGGCGGCACGTTCGATCGTCCACGCTATCGCGGCGGCACGATCTTCGATGATCGTTGCCCGTTCCGGATGGGTGAGTCCGGCAACGATGTCATCGACAATTGCATCAGCATTTTCGCTGCGAGGATTGTCATTGGTGAT
>JBFFOS010000014.1:0-27569 GCA_041574375.1 Woeseiaceae bacterium | reverse complement strand
CGGAGCGATCCCGTGCCGGAAGGTGAAGAATCGACGGAGACAGAAAATGAAAGCTAGGTTGATCATCGTGTTGAGTACATTGCTGTTTGTCGGCGGGGCTTTCGCCGCCGATGAAGGCGTAAGCTGGAATGAGCTTAGTGCAGACCAGCAGGCCGTGCTCGGCCATTTTTCTGATACCTGGGATTCGCTGCCGGCAAACCGCCAGGAGCGGCTCGCCACGGGTGCCGCACGCTGGTCGACGATGACGCCAGAGCAACGCCAGCAGGCGGAGGCAAGATTCGGTGAGTGGCGAGGGCTGTCTGCCGAACGGCGCGAACTTATTCGTGAGCGTGCTGAGATATTTGGCAACCTGTCGCCGGAAGAGAAACGCCGCATTCGTGAGAACTACCACCGCTACCGGCAGATGGACATGCAGCGTCGCCAGGCACTCAAAGATCGCTATCGGCGCATGACGCCCGAGCAGCGGCAGCGGCTGCGGGACCACTTGCGCGAACGGCCGCCAAAGAGGCCACGAGACCGCAGGTAATTGCGGAAAGTCCTTACGAAAAGGCCCCCGAATTGGGGGCTTTTTTCTTTGTACCTGTAGGAGGCCTTCGTTACACTGCCGCAGTCCATTTGGAGGCCAACTATGAGAATCGGTGTACCGAAAGAGATCTATGCGGGTGAAAAACGCGTTGCGACGACGCCTGACGTAGCAACCCAGTTAATGAAGCTCGGTTTTGACGTAAGCGTCGAGTCGGGGGCTGGCGAGGGATCGAATTTCTCTGATAGCGCTTACAGCGACGTCGGTTGTGACATCGTCGACTCGGCAAGCGAGTTGTGGTCAAAGTCCGATATCGTACTCAAGGTCAGAGCGCCCGAAGGCGACGAAGCCTCGCGGCTGCGTTCGGACCAGACGTTGATCAGCTTTCTCTGGCCCGCCCAGAATCCGGAGCTGCTCAAACAACTGACAGATACTGGCGCCACGGTCATGGCCATGGACAGCGTGCCGCGTATCTCGCGTGCGCAGAAAGTCGATGCGTTGAGTTCGATGGCGAATATCGCGGGTTACCGCGCCGTTGTCGAAGCAGCGCAACACTTCGGACGTTTCTTTACCGGCCAGATCACGGCTGCCGGCAAGGTCCCACCTGCCAAGGTGCTTGTCATTGGCGCCGGTGTTGCCGGGCTGGCCGCAATCGGCTCCGCAAAGAGCATGGGCGCAATCGTGCGGTCTTTCGATACGCGGCCTGAAGTCAAAGAGCAGATCGAAAGCATGGATGCCGAGTTCCTGATGCTCGACTTCGAGGATGATGAGGACGGCTCCGGCGAAGGCGGCTACGCGAAGGTCATGAGCGACGAATTCATCAAGGCCGAGATGGAACTGTTTGCCGAGCAGGCAAAAGACGTCGACATCATTATTACGACCGCGTTGATCCCGGGTAAGCCTGCGCCACGCCTTATTACGGCAGAGACGGCACGCTCGATGAAGGACGGCAGCGTCATCGTCGATCTTGCTGCCGAGCAGGGCGGCAACTGCGAACTCACCGTCGCGGGTGAGGTGACCGTGGTCGATGGTGTGACGATCATCGGGTACACGGATCTGCCCAGCCGCCTGGCCGCCCAATCGAGCCAGCTCTATGGTACGAACCTGCGGCACCTGCTGACTGACCTCACGCCGGAAAAAGACGGCAACATCGTCGTCGACATGGAAGATGAGGTCATTCGCGGTACGACTGTCTGTAAGGACGGCGAGACAACCTGGCCACCACCGGCGCCGAAACTCTCGGCCGCACCAGCGAAAGCCGCGCCTGCGCCGGCACCGGCGCCAAAGGTCGAGAAAAAGCCATCGGTCCTGGGATCGGTTGCGGGGATGGTCATTGCGGGCCTTGCACTGCTGGGACTCGGTGCCGTTGCACCGGCGTCGTTCATGGCGCACTTCACCGTTTTCGTGCTGGCCTGCTTCGTGGGCTACATGGTGATCTGGAACGTCACAGCCGCGTTGCACACGCCGCTGATGAGCGTTACCAACGCGATCTCAAGCATCATCGTGATCGGCGCGCTGCTGCAGATAAGTTCGGATGTTCCCTTGATCAAGTGGGTTGCGGTAGCCACCGTGCTGATAACTTCCGTCAACATATTTGGCGGTTTTGCGGTCACTCGCCGCATGCTCGAAATGTTCAGGAAGTGAGGTCGTGATGTTTGAGGTAAACGAAGGAATCATCCAGGTCTCGTACATTATCGCGACCATTCTGTTCATTCTCGCTCTCGGCGGGTTGTCCAACCAGGAGACTGCGAGGCGCGGCAACTGGTATGGCATCACCGGTATGGCGATTGCGCTTGTTGCGACGCTGCTGGGCGATGTCACGCAGAACATTGAATACCTGATTGTGGCGCTCCTGATCGGTGGCACCGTCGGCATCATTGCCGCCCGGCGCGTCCAAATGACGCAGATGCCGGAACTGGTTGCCATCCTGCACAGCCTGGTCGGCATGGCCGCGGTGGCTGTTGGCTTCGCCAACTTCATGGACCCTGGCAGGCTGTCCCACTACGTCGGGGTTGAACTGACTATTCACGATATCGAGACGTATCTCGGTATCCTTATCGGTGCAGTCACCTTCTCCGGTTCGGTCATTGCCTTCGGTAAGTTGTCGGGCCGCATCAGCGGTAGTCCGCTGGCATTACCGGCGCGTCACTGGCTCAACCTGCTGCTTCTGATTGGCGCGATCTGGTACGGCTACCAGTTCGTCGTTGAGTCGGCCGGAGGCGGCGGCATTGGGCCACTCATAATTATGACCGTTATCGCCTTGCTGTTCGGCATTCATATGGTCATGGCTATCGGCGGGGCAGACATGCCGGTGGTTGTTTCGATGCTCAACAGCTATTCGGGTTGGGCGGCGTCGGCGACGGGTTTCATGCTCGGCAACGACCTGCTGATCGTCACAGGCGCGCTCGTCGGCTCCAGCGGCGCAATCCTCTCCTACATCATGTGCCGCGCCATGAACCGCAAGTTCCTGGCCGTAATCGCCGGCGGTTTCGGTACCGGTGGGGGTACGCCCGCGGCTGGCGGCGGTGAAGACCAGGGCGAAGTTGTGCCGATCGACCCACTTGAGACAGCTGAGCTGTTGGCGAACGCCAAGGAAGTCATGATCATTCCTGGTTATGGCATGGCCGTCGCCCAGGCGCAGCACATCGTGCATGAGATAACGCAGGCATTGCGTGACAAGGGTGTCAATGTGCGTTTCGGCATCCATCCGGTCGCCGGACGCATGCCCGGGCACATGAATGTGCTGCTGGCGGAGGCGAAAGTGCCTTACGACATCGTGTTTGAAATGGATGAGGTCAACGACGACTTCCCGGACGTCGATGTGTCCGTCATCATCGGTGCGAACGACATTGTAAACCCATCGGCATTGACTGATCCGGACAGCCCGATTGCGGGTATGCCGGTGCTCGAATGCTGGAGGGGTACGACCTCGATCGTATTGAAGCGCAGCATGGCGACAGGTTATGCGGGCGTGCAGAATCCGCTGTTCTTCCTCGACAATACGCGCATGCTGTTCGGCGATGCGAAGGAAAGCCTTGACGAGGTATTCAAGGCGCTCTAGAAGCGACGGCGAAAATGCTGTAATAATGCGGGCATAAGCTACGGAGACGCTTATGCTCGCAGGACTCACACGCGACATCTCGCAACAGGTTCTCAGAACCGATGTTGCAGGAATGCCTCTTGAGTGGATTGACTACCGGGAAGCGGTACGTCTCTACCACTCGGAGCAGGTTGCGTACGACTGCGGCACTCGCCTTTACTCGGTCTTCGGCGGATACAGCTCACTTGATGGCACTCGCAGTCGCATCGACGTCAACTCGATTATTGCGACCTACGGCACGAGCAAGAGCCTGTCGAGGAATCGCGAAAAATACGTCCCGCCGCTGAATAACCGCACCCTGTTCAAGCGAGATGCAAACCTGTGTCTGTACTGTGGCATGCGATACATGACGCGCGACCTCACGCGCGATCACATCACGCCCGTGTCCAGGGGTGGGCTCGATACCTGGACCAATGTGGCGACGGCCTGCCGCCGCTGCAACAACTACAAGGGCGGTCGCACACCCGAACAGGCCGCGATGGAACTCATCGCCGTGCCGTTTACGCCGAATTACGCCGAATACATTTATCTCAAAGGTCGCCGGGTGCTTACCGATCAGATGCAATACCTGCTGGCGCACATTCCACGATCGAGCCCGCTGCACGCGCGCCTGAGCGGTCATCTCGAAAATGGTGAAGAGGTGATGGAAGTTCATTTCCATGATTGATTGCAGGCGGCCGCCCGGATGGCCGGCATCATTGCAGCCCGCAGATCGCAGCAATACTTCGTGTCCTGGCGTGCGCGCAATGCGCGCGGCGGTCTCCTGATATGCAGTACCTGATCGACGCCAGCGTTTACGTTTTTCGCGCGTATTACTCCATGCCCGAGGACATGGTTGATGATGCAGGCAACCCGATCAATGCGTTTTACGGTTTCTGTCGATTTATCGGCGACTTCATGGAGCAGGTTACGCCCGAGTACGTTGCCGTGCTTTTCGATGAAAGCCTGTCGAAATCTTTTCGCACCGAGATTTTTCCCGAGTACAAGGCGAACCGTGACCCGGCACCACCGGAATTGAAGAGGCAGTTCGGGCAGTGCCGGCGCTTCGTTCGGGCGCTCGGCATCATGGAGCATGCGAGCCCGCGGTACGAGGCGGATGATCTGATTGGCACGCTCGTCGAGCATGGCCGACGGCAAGGGCGACCGTCGACGATCGTCACGCGCGACAAAGACCTGACCCAGCTGCTGAAAAAAGACGATGTATTCTGGGACTTTGCAGGTAAAGGCAAGCTTGGTTACGAGCAGATCCCTGACTCGTTCGGGGTCTGGCCGGAGCAGATCGCTGATTTTCTGGCACTGGCCGGTGATGCGGTAGACAACATCAAGGGCGTCCCCGGGGTGGGTAAGAAGACGGCGGAGTGCTTGCTGAAGCACTTCGGCAGTCTTGATGAGATCTATGGGAACCTCGACCGCGTGCACGAGGTCAATGTTCGCGGCGCGAAGACATTGGGTGCGAAACTCGAAACCCACCGGGACGATGCCATGCTGGCACGTCAGCTGACGGGAATCGCCTGCGATGCACCGATAGATGACCCGGAGGTCTTACTGCAGCCTTCCGCGCCAAAGCTTGGGGAAATCAATGCACTCTTCGATGAAGCCGGGATCGGTACGGCGTTGCGGCGCCAGGCAGAACGCGTTTCGGATATCTACCGCCACTGAGCCTCTGCGGGCTCCATCCGGGTAACAGTAGATCACAGTTGCTGATGCCGCGGTATTCGGGATTTCCCTAGTAACGGCTGGGACGAGAGATGTGGCTTTATAGAAGTCCGAGCATTGCCTTGGACTGTGGCCTATGCCTGATTTCCGGGAACATGCATCTGCACTGGCTGTTCCAGCCGCCCAGCTCCGAAGGGGTTGCGAACCCTTGATATCGGCCGCACGGGCCGACCAAGAGAAGTCCAATGAACTGACCTACCTGGGTCAGCAGCGCGCTGTCGAATCCCTGCGTTTTGGCATTCAGATGGAGCGCGAAGGCTACAACGTTTTCGTGCTTGGACCGATAGGCAGCAATCGCCATGAGTTGGTCCAGGGGCTTACCATGGCGCGGGCATCTGAAAAGGGCGCGCCCGATGACTGGTGCTATGTAAACAATTTTTCGAATCCCGAGCGGCCACGTGCGCTGCGGCTACCGCCCGGTAAGGCGCCGGAGTTCCGCGACAAGATGCACTCGCTGATCGAAGAGATTCGGCTTGCGATTCCGGCGGTCTTTGAAGATGACGATTACCGCAATCAACGCAAGGCCCTCGATGCAGAGACGCAGAAGGAAGTAGAAGAACAACTGCGACGCATCGAAGAGCAGGCGAAGAAGGAAGGAATAGCAGTCCTGCAAACACCGACGGGTTACGTACTTGCGCCGCTCCACAACGGCAAGGTTCTTGATGACAAGGAGTTCGAGAAGCTGCCGAGCGAGAAGCAAAAAAGTATCCATGCGGCCATACAGCGACTGAGCGAGGAGCTCGAAGCTCGCGTCGAAAGCCTGCCCAGATTACGCAAACGCCATCATGAACGCATCCGTGACCTTGAAAGGGAAGTGACATCACACACCGTCAGCGTACTGCTTGAGGAACTGAAAGCGGACTATCGCGAACTGCCGGACGTCGTGAGCTATCTTGACGATGTAGAACAGGATGTTGTCGCGAACGCCAAAGAATTTCGGCAGGAGGATGGGGCGACGCTGCCATTTCTCCGGCAGGATTCTTCTGCTGTTCTTGCATCGTACGAAGTCAATCTCGTCGTAAGCAACGAGTTCGGCAAGCCGGCACCGGTTGTCTACGAGCCAAATCCGAGCTATCCGAACCTGATAGGCAAGATTGAACATCGAGCCGAGATGGGCGCATTGCTTACTGACTTTCGCATGGTTCGGGTCGGCGCGCTGCAGCAGGCCAACGGTGGCTACCTGATCCTCGACATTCATCGAATACTGGGTCGTCCCTTTGTCTGGGAAGCACTCAAGCAGGCACTTTTCGCCAGGCAGGTGCGTATCGAATCACCTGCGGATGCGCTGGGCTTTGTCAGCACGACGACGCTGAAGCCGGAGTCCATTCCTCTCGATGTAAAAGTCGTCCTGATCGGCGAACGCTGGCTTTATTACATTCTCAGCAACTATGACAAGGAGTTCAGCAGCCTGTTCAAGATTGCCGCCGACTTCGATGATGTACTGGAACGCTCGGACGAAAATGTGCAGGCGTTTGCACAGCTGACGCACCAGAGAACCGAGTCCTGCAGGTTGCTGCCATTCGAGGCGGCGGCTGTGGCGAGGGTAATCGAACAACGCGTAAGGGGTGCCGAGGACAGTGAGCGCCTGTCGATGGATATAAGCTCGCTCGACGATCTGTTAACCCAGGCGGACTACTGGGCTCGACAACGCAGCGCTACCAGCGTGTCTGTCGACGATGTCATCCGGGCTATCAAGCGACGCGATCATCGGCTCAGCCGGGTCGAGGAGCGAGTCGTCGATGCGATTCAAAGGCAGACAATTCTCATCGATACATCGGGGAGTTGTGTTGGCCAGATCAATGGGCTTGCGGTTGTTGATCTTGGTGACTATCGATTCGGTCACCCGGTCAGGATCACCGCTACGACCCGAATCGGAACCGGCGACGTTGTCGATATAGAACGAGAGGTCGAGCTTGGAGGCGCCATTCATTCAAAGGGCATGTTGATCCTGTCAGCGGCGCTGTCGGCTCGCTATGCCCCCGAAATTCCCCTGTCGTTGCATGGAAGTGTGGTTTTCGAGCAGTCGTATAGCGGCGTCGAAGGTGACAGCGCATCGGTCGCGGAACTGTGCGCGCTGCTGTCGTCCTTATCCAACGTGCCGGTGCTGCAGAGTATTGCGTGCACCGGATCCGTAAACCAGCTTGGCCGCATTCAGGCGGTTGGTGGTGTAAACGACAAGATTGAAGGGTTCTACGAGGTTTGCAGGCAACGTGGGCTCGACGGCTCACACGGTGTCGTTATTCCTCGCGATAACGTCAAGCACCTGATGTTGGCAGAAGAGATTGTTGAATCTGTAGAGAAACGGGAGTTTTCAATATATGCAGCGCAGCACATCGACGAAGCGATCGAGATTCTAACCGGCGCTACTGCCGGTGATCGCGGCAGCGATGATCAGTTTCCCGAAGGTTCTGTCAATCGCAAAGTGGAGGATCAGCTGATTCACTACGCGAGGAAACGGAAGTCGTTTCTTGAGACCACGAATGGAGACAAGCAACACGAATGACCTGCGCCGCATCTTGTTGGCGGTCACCGAGACAAGCCCGTTGACCCGGCTTTGGTCCGTGGTGGCCGAACATTTCGCGGATACCCGCGGTGAACTTATAACGATATTCATCAGCGACAACCGATGGCGTCGGGCCGCAAGCTTGCCGTTTACGCGGGAAATCTCTCGTATTGGTCGCACGAACGTGAAATTCACGCCAACGCGAGCCGAGCAAATCGACAAGGATGTTGTCGATCGAACACGCCTTCAATTGCAACGCCTCGCTGAAGAGGCAAAGCTCCAGTTTGTATTCGAAGTCCTGCGAGACCATCAGACTACGCAGCTTCATGAACTCGTCAGCGTCGAGCACGATATTCTGATCATACCGTCACATCTCAGGGACTGGCCGGTCTACGCTGAGTTCACGCGGCTGAACTGCCAGATCTTACTCGTGGATACCGAGGACTAAATAATGAAGACAAGCACGCCAACTCAACCACCGGAGCGACGCGACCGGCTGCTGCGGGAGCAGGTTCATGACACATACAAGCAGCGCGGCCAACTCAAGGAGCCGACACGTTGCCCCGGATGCGGTGCAGTCTATCGCAAGGGTCGCTGGAGCTGGACGGCTGAGGTTGACGACGATGCGCATGAAACCCTCTGCAGTGCTTGTCATCGTATCGAGGACAAGTACCCGGCGGGCGAGGTGGTGCTGGAGGGGGGGTTTGCCATGCGGCACAAGGACGAGATTCTCAACCTGGTGCGCAAAACCGAAGCCACCGAAAACAAGGAGCACCCGATGAACCGGATTATCGAGATTCGCGAGTTGGGCGAGCAGTTGCTATTGACGACAACGGATACTCACTTGCCACGACGGATTGGCAAGGCGGTCCAGGCCGCATGGAAAGGGAGCCTCGATATTCATTTCGACGCAGGCGGCCACTTTACGCGGATAGCCTGGCGGCGAGACGAGTAACACGTTATGAGCCGACAGGGAATATCAATGGTCGGCATTTCCAAGGTTTGGCAAACATGGTCGCTACTCCATGCGCTGTTTTTCAGCTTGCTGGTACTGGGTGTGTCGATCGGGTTTTGTGAAGACGCCGGGTTTTCGCAGGACGAAAAACAACCACAAGAATTCAATGTTGCATGGAGCACAGATACACCCGATCGAGACGGGCTCAAACGGGACACCTGGTATTTTCTTGGTTACCAGGTAGCAGCTATCGGCATCCTGTATGCAATGCCGGAAAGCGTTACTGGCTGGACCGATGAGCAAAAAAGCAACTACAGCATTTCCGACTGGTGGAACAATGTCACCAACCCCAGCTGCGACAGCGATGATTTCTTCATCAACTATGTGACGCATCCGTACTGGGGTGCCGCGTACTATGTTCGCGCCAGTGAGCGCGGCTACGACGCGCGAGGCGCTTTTTGGTACTCCGTTTTTTTGTCGTCACTTTATGAGTTCGGAGCCGAGGCTTTGTTTGAAGAACCGTCAATCCAGGACTTGATTGTCACGCCAACAGTAGGATCGCTGGTCGGCCATTATTTCATGGGTGTGCGGAATGACATTCGCGCACAGTCAGCGTCGAGCGGTCAGCGCACAACAGGGCAAAAATGGGTTATGGTTCTCACAGACCCACTGGGCGCGCTCAATCGCCAGGTAGACAAGATGTTTGGCCGTGAGACCAGCCTGCAGATCTATCCATACTTTTATGCGAAGCAACCCGTCATCGTTCCCGGCAGCTCGACTGTCGAGTGGCGTCAGGAACCGGTTATCGGTCTGCGCTTTCACTTGAGGTGGTAGCCGGATATGCCTGACTGGTCATTGATCTTCGGCGGTCTCGAAAATGCTGGCGTCACTGTAGATAAGGAATCGAGACCAAGGCCGATAGGTGGCGGCTACATCAGTGCCGCCTGGAAGCTGGACGCCAGCGAGGCTGCGGTCTTCCTGAAGACCGGTCCCGCCAGTTCATACGAGATGTTTGCCGCGGAAGCAGAGGGACTGATGGAACTCGCCACGCCCGGCGTAATTCGGGTTCCTTCGCTGATTGCTTTCGGCGCACAAGGAGATACTTCGTATGTCGCGTTTGAGTGGCTGGACTTCGACAGGCAAAAGCAAGATGCGGAGCACACGCTGGGCACACAGCTCGCGGCGCTGCATCGGACGACAAAAAAGCGCTACGGATGGCACCGCGACAACACCATCGGCCTGACACCGCAGCTCAATGACTGGTCGGACAGTTGGGTGGAGTTCCTGAAAGAGCAACGCCTTGGTTATCAGCTCAGGCTGGCGGCCGACAACGGGTTCGCCGGAGCACTTCAGGAGCAGGGCGCCGGCCTGCTGAAACGTCTGCCTGCCTGGTTCGAGAATTACAATCCGTCGCCGTCGTTGTTGCATGGCGATCTCTGGGGCGGCAACTGGGCGAGTTGCGGCGGTGAGCCCGTCATTTTTGACCCGGCCGTGTACTACGGCGACCGGGAATCAGACCTTGCAATGACGCGGCTATTCGGTGGCTTCGGGCGTACCTTCTACGAAGCCTACGAGGCCGCATGGCCGTTGGAGCCCGGCCATGAAGCACGTAACGACATATATCAGCTGTATCATGTACTCAATCATCTGAATCTTTTCGGCAGCGGCTATCTTGGCCGCGCACAGGAACTTCTTCGTAGACTTCAATAAGAGCGCAACAATGATTACCCGTTATTTCTTCGTCGTCGTGTTGGTCTGCATGCTCTCGTCCTGCTCCGGTCCCGAGTACGATCCCGTCTCGAAAGGCGCCGAACTTATCGCGCCGTTCAAGACGGACCTGAAGACCGCACTCATCAGCGGTATGGAAGGAGGACCGGCGAACGCCATTGCCGTGTGCAAAACAGAGGCGCCTCACATAGCCCGTGAACGCTCCGTCGATGGCGTCGTGATGGGAAGAAGCAGTCACAAGCTCCGTAATCACGAGAATGTCGCACCCGAGTGGGTGACGCCAATCCTCGACACCTTCGCATCGAATGGAAAGGCACTATCGCCAACCGGTGTCGACCTCGGTGGCGGGCGATACGGATACGTCGAACCAATCATGACTCAGCCCTTATGCCTGAGCTGCCACGGATCATCGCTGCATCCGGATATCGCGGCAAGAATCGGCGAGCTGTATCCTGATGATGAGGCGACGGGGTTCAGTGAAGGCGATTTTCGCGGCGTGTTCTGGGTCGAGTTTCCAGGAGCGCCTTAGTCCTGAATGGGAAAGTCGGCGGCATCACCCGATTCATCGACTTCATAGGATTCGCCGAGAAAGTCTTCGTCGAACGCATACAGCATCGTTCCTTCGGGTGCCTTGATGGCAATGAAAGCGCCTTCGAAACCCGGAAACTTCTGGTACTCGAAGCCCTGCAGATCAATCAGGGCCATGAGCGCGTCCCGGTCTGCACAGCGAAAGCACAGTGACGGCGCTTCGAGCGCAATGCTTTCTGAGAGCCCGAGTGCGACACCGCTGGCATCGAAGCGCATATGGATCGTCGGTTCCTCGCGCATTTGCAGCAGCGTCGGCGCGATAGGCGCCCAGAACCGCGCCGCACGCACCGTATCCCGAACCGGCAACGTGAGCTCAAAGCAGTAGCCGCACGCAGAGTCCTTCTCGGCATCTTCCCGCAGGTGAAACGTCCTCGCTTCCACCATGCCTACAGCATGGCCATCGAGATCCCGAAAACCAAGTTCATTGAAGACGTCTTCGTCCAGACGCAGGTAGTTGAAGTCATACCCATGATTGGTCATCGAGCGCGCATGGCGTGCGAGGTCTTGCTGTACAAATGTGACCGCCGGCGAATCAAATTCAGTGCTGTGCAGGCCGATGTTGAGTTCGCCGTCGCTGACGACAGTGTACTTATGCGAGTATATGTCGTTGCTTTCGAGCTCGGTAAAGCCCAGCGACTTGTAGAAATGCAGCGACTCCAGGATGTCCGGTGCTTGCACCGAGAACTCCAGAAAGCGGCCTATTGTGCTCATTTGGCCGTAACTGGCCAGCCAAGTGTGTGCTGACCGATCAAAGTGGTCAGAAAATCAATGTGATCAGCACGCGCATTCAGCGCTGGAATATAGTGCAGGGCCTCACCGCCGGCATCTTCGAAAAACTCCGCGTTCTGCATAGCGATTTCCTCCAGCGTTTCGAGACAGTCGGCCGAGAAGCCCGGACAAGCGACATCGAGACGGCCAACGCCCTTGCCGGCAAGTTCGACGACGGTTTCATCGGTGTACGGGCGCAGCCATTCGTCGCGGCCAACGCGAGACTGGAATGACAACGTCCATTGATCTTCTGAGAGTTCGAGTGCCTCGGCAACAAGCCGTCCGGTCTTCTGGCAGTGGCAGTGGTACGGGTCACCCTTATCCAGTGTGTAGCGCGGCACACCATGAAACGAAAACAGCAAATGATCGCCGCGACCGTGTTGTTGCCAGTAATCCCGCACGCTTGCGGCGAGGGCGCCAATGTAACCGGGTTCGTCGTGATACTGATTGATGAATCGTGACTCCGGCACCCAGCGCATGGCCTGCAACTTGCTGGTTACTGCATCGAATACAGACGCCGTCGTCGTGCCCGAGTACTGCGGATAGAGCGGTAAAACCAGCAGCCGGGTGGCGCTTGCCGCCTGGAGTCTGTCGATAGCGTTGGCAATCGACGGCTCGCCGTATGTCATGGCGAGTTCCACCTTGAACTTGCCCGGTGATCGTTGCTCCAGTTGCTCACGGACACCATCGGCCAGTCGTCGTGAGAACAGCATCAAGGGCGAGCCATCGTCGGTCCATATTTCCCGATACGCCTTCGCTGAACGAGATGGGCGTATCCGCAGGATTACGCCATTCAGTATGAGCCACCAAAGTAGCCGGGGGTATTCGACGACACGAGGGTCGGATAGAAATGCTTTGAGAAACCGCCGCACAGCGGGAGTTGTCGGCGCATCCGGTGTACCCAGATTGACCAGAAGTACCCCGGTAAATTCAGGCGATCCGTGTTCGTAGTCAGGCGTTGACTGGTATTTCGGCATGGTTCCTACCACCGATTTCGACCGGGCCCACACTACTGGAAAGCTACGCCGCGATCCACTACATGCGGGTATAATTGCTTGTCTTGATTGAGATTTGTCGAGCGAAGCCACCATGACTGAAATACCAGATACGCCAACGAACGGAGCGGACCGCTGGACGATGCTCCGTGATCTCGCCGTTTTGCAGGTCAAGCTCGTTGTAGATGGCCTGCGTGACCTGATACTGGTTCCCGCGTCGCTGATCGCAGGCGTTATCAGCCTGATGTCGGGTAGTGACGGTAAGCCCGGTCCGCACTTCTATCATCTGCTTGGTGTGGGCAAGCAAAGCGAGCAGTGGATCGACCTTTTTGGCGCTTTTCGTAACGCGCCGCCGGACCTGGAGTTTCCGGAAGCGTTTCCAGACGCACGCATGGACGATCTCGTCGGCAAGATCGAGACCTTCGTCAAAGATGAGCACGCGCGTGGCGGCATGACGGCGCAGGCAAAAGAGCGCTTCGACAAAGCGCTCGACGCAATGCAGCGAAAGCGCTAGGCGGCTTCCAAAATCGCGGAAACGCCCATACCGCCAGCCGTGCAGACCGAGATCAGGCCGCGGCCCGAACCCTTCTCGCCGAGTACCTTGGCGAGAGTTCCCATGATGCGAGCACCGGTCGCGGCGAACGGGTGACCCATTGCGATGCTCCCGCCTTTGACATTCAGGCGGGACAGATCGATCGGGCCCATTGGCTCATTGCGGCCGAGGCGGTCGCGGCAGAACGCTTCTGATTGCCATGCTTTGAGTGTCGCGACGGTCTGCGCGGCAAAGGCCTCGTGGATCTCGTAGAAGTCAAAGTCCTGCAGTCGCAGGTTGGCCTGCTTGAGCATGTCGGAAACCGCATAGGCCGGCGCCATGAGCAGGCCCTCGTCATTGATGAAGTTGACGGCGGCAACCTTGACGAACGTAAGGTAGGCGAGAATCGGCAGGTTCTTCTTGCGCGCCCAGTCCTCGGATGCGAGCAAAACAGCAGCGGCACCGTCAGTCAACGGCGTGCTGTTGCCGGCGGTCATCGTGCCCTCGCCGCTGCGGTCAAAAACAGGCTTCAGGGATGACAGTTTCTCGAAGGTAGTATCACGACGGATGTTGTTGTCTTCTTCGACGTCTGCGAACGGAACGACGAGGTCTTCGTAGAAGCCTTCGTCGTAAGCGGCTGCAGCTTTCATGTGACTCGCAAGGGCCAGCTGATCCTGGTGCTCCCTTTGCACGTCCCATTCCTTGGCCGTTATTTCCGTGCTTTCGCCCATCGACAGGCCCGTGCGTGGTTCCTGTACGCCCGGGAGCTGCGGTTTGAGAAACCCTGGCCGGAAGCGAAACAGCGGTTTAATCCGTTCCATTGCCGAGTGTGCGGCGTGCATGTCGAGCAACATGCGGCGGTAGTCGTCGTTGTAAACGATCGGGGCATCACTGACCGTATCCGTACCGCCCGCGATGCCGGACTCAATCTGCCCGAGCGCAATCTTGTTTGCGATCATGATGGCCGCTTCGATGCTCGTGCCGCAGGCGCGCTGCAGATCCACGGCGGGTGTCTGCATGGATAGCCCGGACTCGATCACGCTTTCGCGTGCCAGGTTAAAGTCGCGGGAGTGCTTGACGACGGCGCCGAGGGCTACATCGCCAAGGGTCTGCCCTTTGAGATCGAATCTATTGATCAGCCCATCCAGCGCGGCCGTCATCAGGTCCTGATTGGAGTAATGCCGATACAGGGAGTGAGAGCGGCAGAACGGAATTCTCGACCCGCCGACCACTGCAACTCGAATAGCCCGTCCATCGTGCAACATACCTAAATCTCCGTTCTGATCAGTGCCAACAAGACGCGACGCAACTTTACACCATTCAAAGACTTAACCGTAGGTTAAGATGCGCGGATGGGCTTCATCTCCGCGCAATGGCGAACTCAGTCGAACGCAGTCCTGCGTCTCGGCGGGCCGCTGATCGTCAACTATCTCGCCGTCGCGGGTATGGGGCTTGCCGATACGATCATGTCAGGTCGGCTCGGTGCCGAGTCCCTTGCCGCCGTGGCCGTCGGTAACAGCAGTTGGATGCTCGCCTTCTCGGCCTGTCTCGGTATCCTGATGGCGATATCGCCAATTGTCTCTCGACACTTTGGCGCCGGTGAAATCAAAAAGATCGGGCGCTACGCCCGACACGGAATGTACCTCGGATTCGCGATGGGTCTCGTGATCCTGCTGGTCGGGCGGCCACTTGCGGAAACGGCCGTAGCAGCAATCGGCATCGACACGGGATTCCGGCACCTCACGGTCGAGTACATCAGGGCACTACTGTTTGGTGCACCGGGAATCCTGATGTTCATCGCATTACGATTCACGACCGAGGGCGTGGGCTACACGAGGCCTATCATGTTTACGTCGGTCTTCTCCCTTGTTTGTAACGTTTTCCTGAACTATGTCCTGATGTTCGGTCACTTCGGCGCGCCTGCCTTAGGCGTCGAGGGTTGCGCCTACGCAAGTGCGATCACGATGTGGATAGTGATGTTGGCACTTGCGTTGTTCATGATTACCAATCCCAAGCTGCGCTTGCTCAACGTATTCTCGCGCCTGGGGCAGTTTCGCCCAAAGCTGTTCAAGGAAATCCTGTGGCTCGGCGTGCCGATTTCGATCACGATCACCGCCGAAGTGGGGTTGTTTGCGGGTGTTTCGGTTCTGGTCGGAACACGCGGTGCGGAAATCACGGCTGCACACCAGATCGCCCTGAGCTATGCATCGTCGATGTTCATGATTCCGCTGGCGCTCAGCTCGGCAACGACGGTCCAGGTAGGTCACATGCTGGGCGCGGGACGCGCGACGGACGCACGCATAGCGGGCTTCGCCGGAATGACGATGTGCGCGATGTTCATGGCCTTGTCGGCGGCCGTGTTGCTGCTGTTTCGCGGCCTGATTATTACGCTTTACACGAATGACCCCCTTGTCACCGATATTGCATTGAGCCTGCTGCTCGTAGCCGCGATTTTTCAGGTTGCTGATGGCGTACAGATTGGTGCGGCCGCCGCACTTCGTGGTTACAAGGACACACGCTTTCCGATGGCCATCAACATTTTTGCCTACTGGGTAGTCGCTTTTCCACTCGCCTATCTCGCCACCGTTACCTACGAGGCGCCACCTAACTACATCTGGTCAGCATTTGTAGCGGGTCTCGGTCTCGCCGCCGTGTTGCTTACGTGGCGATATCAGCGCCTGTCGAGGCCCTAACCCTGGCCGAAATCAGGACTGTCACCGGCAAGGTATTCGTCTTCTTCCGGCGTGTTCGCCCTGCCCAGCAACGCGTTGCGATGTGGGAAGCGGCCGAACTGATCGATGATGTCCTTGTGCAGTTCAGCGAATTGCACGACCGTCAGGAAGGTCTCCCGGTCGGTCGGCGAAACAGACTCCGCCAGGCGGTTAAAAAGCTCCACTGATTTTGCCTGTACCTTGGGTGATTCGGCGTGTTGCAACGGCATGTAGAAAAATACTTTCTGGATCGGCGTAAGGCCCCTGTCCTTTTTCTCCATCGCGCCTTCGACGCAAAGTTTGAGTGCCAGGTTGTCCTTTGAGAACGCCTTCTTCGTATTGCGGTAAATGTTGCGCCGAAACTGATCGATGAGAATGATCAATGCGAGACGGCCACGCGGGTCGTCAGCCCAGTGGTCCAGTTTTCCTTTGGACGCCCTGGCGATATCGTCAGAGAACTCTGCTTCGATCTGATCGTCAAAATCAGGGTTTTCGCCAAACCAGATGTCCATGCGCCGGTCGATCTGCGGCGCCGACAGGGCCTGTTCCTTAAACCAGAACGACAAGATCTTGTCGATACGGCTCACGTCGTCGTCCGTGATCGAGGCGTCCATGCTTTCGCTCAAGAGTTTTATGGGCATAAAGTGAGAACCTGGTCACATATTGAACGAATTCGGCCATTCTAGGCCGCGCTTGGCTTAGACTTTAGCAGATGATCAGCAAGGTAATGCGAACACTGTGCACAATTGGCGTTGTCATTCTGACGCTGACGGCGTGCGGCGGTCCGGCTTCCGCTCCCGAAGAACAGCTGCGCGCCTGGGTCGCCGCTGGTGCAGAGGCGGCAAAGGACAAGAACCGCCGCGAACTGGTCAGTATGATTTCAGAGTCCTACGCGGACGCCCGCGGGAACGAGCGCAGTGACATTGACAACCTGCTTCGTGTTTATTTCCTGAGGCAGCAGAAGATTGCCCTGCTGACCTCGATCGAAGACATCACGATATATGATGACACCGCGGCGAAAATCGAAATGACGGTCGGCATGGCCGGAATGAATGACAGTGTGTTGGGACTCAGTGCGGATGCCTACCGGTTTGAGCTGGAGCTCGAGAGGGATGCCGATGAATGGCAGCTTATTTCCGCCCGTTGGGGAGAGTTGGGTGAAGAGATGCGGTAAAAGGCCGACAGCGACGGTGCTGGCGGTCACGCTATTCGGGCTGGCTGCATGCGAGTCGCTTCCGGAGAACATCATCAGCAGCCCCGAGGTCGAGCTGCGCGATGTGGAAGTTGTCGGCCTGGGATTTAGTGCCCAGACCTTTTTACTCTCGTTCGATATCAGCAACCCGAACCCGTTTTCACTGCCCGTGAGTCACGTCAGCTATGGCATAAAACTCGGTGGCCAGCGATTTGCGAGTGGCCAGACGGCGAGTGACATTTCCGTGCCGGCAAGCGGCACGGCGCAATTTGCGATCAGCGTTGATCTTGACCTGCTGAACACGACGCCACGCTTGCTTTCGGTCATTCGCGACGGCGCGCGCACCGAAATCCACTATGAACTGGAGGGTCAGCTCAGCGTTGATATTCCGTTTACGCCCCCTGTGACTTACCGAACCAGCGGCGCTATCCAGTTGAGTTCAGGCCCCCTGTAAGCCCCGGTGAAGGTTTCCAGCGCAACCAAAATATCTGATTTATACTGATGTACTCACGGCGCTTTGCGTCACTTCATTGATATATTCTCGGGGATCGTCTTTGGGCGATCTCTGCGGCGCGTATGACAGACCAACCAGCAAAAACTCTGCTTGACCCTGCCCTGCACAAAGACAGTTGCGGCTTCGGCCTGATTGCGAACCTCGATGATTTACCGAGTCATTGGGTTGTTAAAACGGCGATCGAAGCACTCGCACGTCTGACACACCGCGGTGCCGTGGCGGCCGACGGCAAGACGGGTGATGGCTGCGGTCTTCTGATCAAGTTCCCGGAGTCCTTCCTGCGCGCCGTGGGCGAAGACTGCGGGTTCGCGTTGAATAAACGCTTCGCGGCAGGAACCGTATTCCTGAGCCAGGACAAGGCAACCAGCGATGCGGCGCGCGCCGCAATCACAACGGCGATCGATCAACATGGTCTCGACGTTGTCGGTTGGCGAGAGGTTCCAGTTGAACCGTCGGCCTGCGGGGATCAGGCGCTGGCGACTCTGCCGAAGATAGAGCAGGTATTTGTAAATGCGCCGAACGGTATGCCGCGCGGCGCTTTCAACCGCAAGCTTTTTCTTGCCCGGCGGCGCGCCGAGAATCGTGTGACTGATGACGCGACCTATGTCGCCAGCCTGTCGTCGGTAACGATCAGCTACAAGGGCATGATCATGCCGGCGGCGCTGCCCGAGTTTTATCCGGATCTCAGGGACCCGCGAATGGAATCGTCGGTATGTGTGTTCCATCAGCGGTTTTCGACGAATACATTGCCGGAGTGGCGGCTGGCGCAGCCGTTCCGCTTCCTCGCGCACAATGGCGAGATCAACACCATCAGGGGCAATCGCAACTGGGCGGTTGCGAGGGCGAAGAACTTCCTGTCTGACAAGCTGGACGACATCTCGGACCTCGATCCGATTGTGTCACTGACAGGCTCCGACTCGTCGAGTCTGGACAACATGCTCGAGGTCCTGCGCGCGGGCGGCATGGACGTCATCCAGGCCATGCGTATCCTGCTGCCGCCGGCCTGGCAGACCGTGGACAACATAGACCCTGACGTGCGGGCGTTCTATGAGTTTTACGATTGCCAGATCGAGCCCTGGGACGGGCCGGCAGGAATTGTTCTGACAGATGGGCGTTACGCGGCATGTTGCCTTGATCGTAATGGCCTGCGGCCGGCTCGTTACGTCATAACAAAGGACAGGCACCTTACCGTCGCCTCGGAGGTAGGGGTCTACGAGTACGACGAAAAGGATGTCGTCAGCAAAGGCCGCCTCGGCCCCGGCGAGATGCTGGCCGTCGATCTCGTCAACGGCGTGCTGCTCGACAACGACGAAATCCACGACATCCTGAAGATGCGTGCGCCCTACAAGAAATGGCTCAAGAAAGGTGTTCGTTACCTGGACTCGCTGCTCGTCGATACGCGTACGGCCGCAGAACCCTTCGACGCCGAAACGCTGGCCACATACCAGAAGATGTTCCACCTCTCGCGTGAGGAGATCAGCGAAGTCATCGCCGTCCTGGCCAAGGCCGAAATGGAAGCGGTTGGGTCCATGGGCGATGACACGCCGATGGCCGTCCTGTCGCAAAAGATTCGTTCTCCATTCGACTATTTCCGTCAGCAGTTCGCGCAAGTTACAAACCCGCCGATCGACTCCTTGCGTGAGCGCATCGTGATGTCCCTGCAGACCAACGTCGGTGGTGAGTCCAACCTCTTCGATATCGGTCCGAAACACGCCGAACAGGTCATCATCAACTCGCCGGTATTGTCGCAGGCGAAACTGAGGCAGTTGCTCGGCCCTGACATGTTCGAGGACAGCCACACATTCATCGATCTCAACGTGGACGAGAACCTGAGCTTGCCAGAGGCGCTCGATAGTATCTGCGAGCAGGCCGAGCAGGGTGTGCGTGATGGCAATCTGCTGGTCATGCTCAGCGACCGCTACCTCGAGAAAGGCAAGCTGCCGGTGCATGCGTTGCTCGCGACAGGCGCTGTACATCATCATCTCGTGCAAACCGGCTTGCGTTGTGACGCCAATCTCATTGTCGAGACAGGCGTGGCTCGCGACTCACATCATGTTGCCTGTCTGATCGGCTACGGCGCGACGATGGTCTATCCTTATCTCGTGTACCAATCACTGCACGACATTGCCCAGCGCGGCAATATTTCGAAACAGCAACAGCTTGGTCGCAGCTACCGTCGTGGCATACGCAAAGGACTGTTCAAGATCATGTCGAAGATGGGTATTTCTTCGATCTCGAGTTATCGCGGGGCGCAGTTGTTCGAAATCGTGGGCCTGCACGACGAGGTCGTGGAGCGCTGCTTCAAGGGTACTACGTCACGAATCCAGGGAACGAATTTCGACGACCTGCTATACGACCAGAAGCAGCTGGCGGAGGCGGCCTGGGAGCCACGCGAGCTGATTGAACAGGGTGGCCTGTACAAGTACGTGCATGGTGGTGAGTATCACTGCTACAACCCGGACGTCGTTACGACGCTGCAGTCAGCGGTTCGGACCGGTGACTACGACCAGTATCGCAAGTACGCGAGGCTTGTGAACGAGCGGCCGATTGCTACCCTGCGGGATCTCATGGACATCAAGGCCGCGGGCGAGCCGATTCCACTTGATGAGGTCGAGCCTGTCGAAGAGATTCTGCCGCGTTTCGACAGTGCGGGTATGTCGCTGGGTGCGTTGTCGCCCGAGGCACACGAGGCGCTGGCCATCGCGATGAACCGCATCGGCGCGCGCTCTAACTCGGGCGAGGGTGGCGAAGATCCGTCACGCTATGGCAACGAGCGCATGTCGAAGATCAAGCAGGTTGCCTCGGGCCGTTTCGGCGTGACCGCCGAGTACCTGGTTAACGCGGAAGTGATCCAGATCAAGATCGCACAGGGCGCCAAGCCCGGTGAAGGCGGGCAACTGCCAGGTCACAAGGTCAACGAAATGATCGCAAAGCTGCGGTATGCCAAGCCGGGAGTCGGCCTGATTTCGCCACCGCCGCATCATGATATTTACTCTATCGAAGATCTTGCGCAGCTGATCTTTGACCTCAAACAGGTCAACCCCGATGCGCTGGTATCCGTGAAGCTCGTGGCCGAACCGGGTGTAGGCACGATCGCGGCGGGCGTCGTCAAGGCCTACGCAGATTTGATAACTATCTCGGGCTATGACGGTGGCACGGGCGCGAGTCCCCTGAGTTCCGTCAAATACGCGGGCAGTCCGTGGGAACTCGGCTTGTCCGAAACGCACCAGGTTCTGCGAGCCCAGGACATGCGCCACCAGGTGCGCTTGCAGACTGACGGTGGCCTGAAGACCGGGCTCGACGTCGTCAAGGCGGCGATGCTCGGTGCGGAGAGTTTTGGATTTGGCACGGGGCCGATGGTGGCACTGGGTTGCAAGTACCTGCGTATCTGTCATCTCAATAACTGCGCCACGGGTGTTGCCACGCAAAACAGCGTGTTGCGCAGTGAGTACTTCATCGGACTGCCCGAAATGGTCATCAACTTCTTCCGCTTCATAGCGCAGGAAGTCCGTCAACTGATGGCCGAACTCGGTATCAGCAGGTTCGAAGACCTGATTGGCCGAACCGATCTGCTCGAACTCAAGGAAGGTGACAGCGTCCGCCAGGCGCGACTCGACTTGTCGCCAATCGTTTCTACGGGCGGGCTTGCCAAGGATGCACCGCAGTTCTGCACATCATTACGCAACGACCCATTTGATAAAGGTGAATTGGCGGAAAAAATGGTCGAGACGTGCCTGCCGGCCATTGAAGCAAAGAGTGGCGGCCGATTTGGCTTCGAGGTGCAAAACTTCAACCGGTCAATTGGCGCCAGGCTGGCGGGCGAAATCGCACGTCGCTATGGAAACAACGGCATGGCGGAGGCGCCGCTTGATATTGTTCTGCGTGGTACTGCGGGACAAAGCTTCGGTGCGTGGAATATTGCGGGCCTGAATCTCACCCTGGCTGGTGATGCAAATGACTATGTCGGCAAAGGAATGGCTGGTGGGTGTATCGTTATCCGTCCACCGGAAGAGGCGGGCTACGTCGCTCGCGACACCGCGATCATCGGCAATACATGCCTGTATGGTGCGACAGGCGGCCAGCTGTTCGCGGCGGGGCGCGCGGGTGAGCGATTTGCGGTTCGCAACTCGGGCGCAACGGCAGTCATAGAAGGCGCTGGCGATCATTGCTGCGAGTACATGACTGACGGTGTTGTCGTCGTGCTGGGCAAGACCGGGGTCAACTTTGGTGCGGGCATGACGGGCGGTTTCGCCTATGTGCTCGATATCGAGCGGGACTTTGTCGATTTGTACAATCACGAACTCATCGACATTCACCGCATCAACCCCGAGAGCATGGAGGTACACCTGCATCACCTCCGCTCTCTCCTGGTATCGCACGTCGAAATGACAGCCAGCGAATGGGGTGACGCAATACTCGAGGATTACCGGACGTACCTGCCCAAGTTCTGGGTGGTCAAACCCAAGGCTGCCGAACTCGGTTCGCTGATTCAGTCTCTGAGGCAGGCGGCGTAATGGCGAAGCATCCACTGCAATTTCTCGAGGTTCCACGGCGCGACCCGGACAAGGAGGGCGCCGAAGAGCGCATAGAGCATTACGGCGAGATCTACGGCTCTTATGATGGCGCGAGCGCGGCGGCACAGGCGGGGCGGTGTCTTGCGTGTGGCAATCCTTACTGCGAGTGGAAGTGCCCGGTGCACAACTACATTCCGAACTGGCTGGCTCTGATCGAGGAAGGCAAGCTGTTCGAAGCGGCCGAGTTGTCGCACCAGACCAATTCGTTGCCCGAAATCTGCGGTCGCGTATGCCCGCAGGATCGCCTTTGCGAAGGCGCATGCACACTGGAAGATGCGAATGGTGCCGTCACGATCGGCAGCATTGAGCGCTACATCACGGACGAGGCGGTCAGCCAGGGTTGGCGACCCGACATGTCAAATGTCGCCGATACCGGCAAGCGCGTCGGCATCGTCGGTGCGGGGCCTGCGGGTCTTGCCGCGGCTGATGTTCTTGCGCGTAACGGAATTCGTTCCGTCGTGTTCGATGCCTATCCGGAAATCGGCGGATTGCTTACCTACGGAATCCCACCCTTCAAGCTCGAAAAACAGGTCGTTCGGCAGCGGCGTGAAATCCTGGAGGGTATGGGCGTGAGCTTCGTCCTTAATACGCGCATCGGCAAGGACAAGCCGTTCGAGGAACTGCTGGAGGAATTCGACGCCGTTTTTCTTGGTATGGGCACCTATGACTATGTGAAGGGCGGCTTTCCGGGTGAAGATCATGCGGGTGTTTACGATGCGCTGCCGTACCTCGTTGGCAATGTTTATCGCGAGCTCGGTCAGGACGAAACGGACGCACCGTACATTGACCTCCAGGGACAGAACGTCGTTGTTCTCGGTGGTGGCGACACGGGCATGGATTGCAATCGCACGGCGATTCGCCAGGGTGCAGCGAGCGTGACCTGTGCGTATCGCCGAGATGAAGAAAACATGCCCGGCTCGCGGCGCGAGGTCGCCAACAGTAAGGAAGAGGGTGTGACATTTTTGTTCAACCGGCAGCCACTCGAGATAGTGGGTGATGGCAAGGTTTCCGGCGTAAAGGTCATCGAAACGAAACTCGGCAAACCGGGATCAGACGGGCGACGCCGCCCCGAACCGATACCGGGCACCGAAACCCTATTGGCTGCAGACGTTGTCATCATTGCATTCGGCTTCCGCCCGGACCCACCTGAATGGTTCAGCGATTTCGGTATTGAAACTTTCAATAGTGGCCGTGTTCGTGTTGCATCACTTGGGCCGCGCCCTTACCAGACGAGCAATCCGAAAGTATTCGCCGGCGGCGACATGGTGCGTGGTTCCGACCTCGTCGTGACGGCCGTGCATGAGGGCCGCGAGGCAGCAAAGGGTATCGCCAGGTATCTGGGCGTCTGACCCGTGAAGAATATTGCCAGAACGACTACTTTGCTCGCGCTCCTGTTCCTGTCCGGTTGCGTCGTTACGGTTAACGACCAGGTGCTGGTCGGCAAGGACCGTGTTGCGTCCTGGAAGAGCAAACTGGTAATCGCACATCGAGGTGCGAGCGGATACTTGCCTGAGCACACGATCGCGGCCAAGGCCATGGCCTATGCGCAAGGTGCAGACTACATCGAGCAGGATCTCGTCATGACGAAGGATGACGAAGTCGTGGTATTGCACGATCACCACCTCGATACCGTCACCAATGTCGGCGAGGTGTTTCCGAATCGTGCGCGCGAGGATGGGCGCTTTTACGTCATTGACTTCACGCTGGACGAGATTCGTCAGCTGGCAGTCTATGAGCGATTTGAAAACAGCGGCGTGTCGAAAGTTCCTGTCTTCAACGACCGCTTTCCCCTGGAAAAATCGACTTTTCGAGTCAATACGTTTGCGGAGGAAATCGAGCTGATCCAGGGCCTCAACAAGTCGACTGGCCGCACGGTCGGCATTTACCCGGAGATCAAAAGTCCGGCATTCCACCGGGAAGAAGGCAAGGACATCTCTGCGGCCGTACTCAAGGTTCTAAGAAACTACGGCTATCGGACGAAGCAGGACCTCGTGTTTCTGCAGTGCTTTGACCCATACGAATTGCAGCGCATCCATCAGCAGCTGTTTTCGGAAATGGAGATGGCCGTTCCGCTCGTGCAGTTGCTGGGCACGGACCCTCAGTTCGAGCCGGCACTAACCGAGGAAGGACTGGCGCAAGTTGCCGCGTATGCCGATGGCATTGGCCCATCGATGTACCTGGTAGTAAGGCCGGGGTCCGGCGTAGAGGTTACCGACCTCGTTGACCGGGCACACGGACTCGGCATGGTCGTGCATCCCTATACGTTTCGTCGCGACCAACTTCCGGAATTTGTCGACGACTATGAACAGCTATTGAAGATATTTTTTGATGATGCAGGCGTTGACGGTGTGTTCACCGATTTCCCGGATCTCACGAAAGAGTTCATTGCGTCCAATTTATGATTGGCTTTCTGAAACCCGCAGCGCACCGTCGGCCGCTGCCGGAAGATCGGGCTGATACCGCCTACAAGCGCCTGAGACTACAAGTATTCCTGGGGATTTTCGTCGGCTATGCCGGCTACTACCTGGTGCGCAAGAACTTCTCGCTTGCGATGCCCTACCTCGTCGAGGAGGGCTATTCGAAGACAGACCTGGGCATTGCCTTGTCGGGTGTCTCAATCGCTTATGGGCTATCGAAGTTCATCATGGGCAACGTTTCCGATCGCAGCAATGCGCGCGTGTTCATGTCACTCGGACTCTTCTGTTCGGCGCTGATCATGATTTTCATGGGCACGGTCCCCTTTGCGACGGGATCGGTAACGGTCATGTTCATCCTGCTGCTGATGAATGGCTGGTTTCAGGGCATGGGTTGGCCACCGTCCGGTCGTATCATGGTTCACTGGTTTTCGTTGCGTGAGCGCGGGACCAAGATGGCAATGTGGAATGTCGCCCACAATCTCGGTGGCGGCATGGTTGGGCCGCTCGCGATACTGGCGATGGCAATTTTCGCGGACTGGCATTCGGTTCTGTACGTGCACGGCTTCGTTGCGATGGCGATCGCCGCATTCATCTTCATGGCTGTTCGCGATACGCCACAGTCGATGGGGCTGAGCACCATCGAAAAACACCGCAATGACTATCCGAAGGCGTACGAGTACTCCGAGGCCCAGGAAAAGGAGCTATCGGCCAGGGCCATTTTTCTCGAGCACGTTCTTAACAACAAGCTGTTATGGACAATCGCGCTCGCCAATGCATTTGTCTATTTCGTACGTTATGGAGTGCTTGATTGGGCGCCGACCTATCTCAGCGAGGCGAAGCAGTTTTCATTCGCGGAATCCGGGTGGGCGTACGCAGCCTATGAGTTTGCCGGCATTCCCGGCACGCTGGTTTGTGGTTGGTTGTCCGACAAGGCGTTCAAAGGTCGGCGTGCGCCGGCCTCGATTTTGTATCTGCTACTAACGTTGGCGTGCGTAGTGGTCTATTGGAAAAATCCGGTTGGCCATCCGAATATTGACCTGGCGATGCTGATCGGGATCGGCTTTTTTATCTACGGACCGATCATGCTGATCGGCGTACATGCACTGGACCTGGCACCAAAGAAAGCCGCCGGAACCGCCGCCGGTTTTACCGGCCTTTTCGGTTATGTCGGCGGTGCGGTTGCGGCCAACATTGTAATCGGGATGGTGGTCGATGCGGCCGGGTGGAATGCCGGTTTTGAGTTGATCAGTGCAGCTTGCATCCTTGCAATAGGGCTGATCGCCCTGACCTGGCGAGCCGAGCAGCACGCTTTGGCGCATTAGCGGTCACCGGGTTCGTGCCGGGAATCAACCCGTTACCGCTGACTGCCATATCGTCCACGCGCCGATCAATATGAATCCGACGCCAGCGACAAGAGACAATAGCCTCGGACTGAAGTAGTGGGCGACGAGTCCGCCGGCCAGCACGCCAATCGCCGACGTCAACACAAGTGCCAGCGACGCCCCCAAGAACACGGTAATGAGCTTGTCCGGAGATTTGGCGGAAAATAGCAGTGTCGCGAGTTGAGTCTTGTCGCCGAGTTCTGCGAGGAATACAACACCAAAGACTGTTACAGCCAACTTGATATCCATAGATATTACCAACCAGATGTTAGAACAATAGACGTCGAATCAATTTGGGCAGTGGCCGGGCCGGATCAGCATTATCCTCCGGGCCTTTGCTTATCAGTCATTCCTTTGTTCGAGGTTTCGGTAAGCAATGCGATCACCTGCGAAGGTGCCGATCCAGAGTTCGGTTCCCACCTCCAATGCCATCGTGATATTGCTGAAATGTTTGTGAGCCGGTGAACTTGCAATAACACTGTCCTGCATGGACTGCGGATCAACCGCCAGAATGGTAAACGGTCTGGGACAACTCGCGAACTTTTCGAGATCAAATTCCAGCGACATCGGAACATCGCCACAGTCCGGATCGGTGATTTCCAAGCCGCCCGTGATCAGACGTCCGCCGTCGCTCATATGCAGATTATCCGGAATAAAAGATAAGGTTTCACTACTACGCAACAGACGAGTGGGGTTGCTGTTCGAAAATGCAAACACTTTCAGTAGCCCGGATGACGCGATATAGAATTCCTGGCCATCAGCCGATACTTCAATGCCGTTAGCGTATGGCATTTCGGTGCCTTCTATCTTGGTGAAGCCGGCATCCCCCGGGGACCATTCATAAACAGCCCCCGTCTTTTTTTGGACGAATGCTTCACTGATGTGAACGCCGGTGTGGAGGGGAATGGTCGCGAGTAGAGAGCCGTCGTCGAGAGAAGCAACACTATTCGCCTGCATACCATCAGGCGTCATGACACAGCCCGTCCACGTAAGAACAGGCACATCACCCGTTGCATCGACATCAAAAATCTCGATTGCTTCTCGCTCGCCATGGCCGACCACATACAGGGTCGAATGACCTTCGGATCCTGGACGAATATTCAAACCATGCGCGATAAAATTGTTTGGGTCGGGTGACCCGGGGCATGCGCCGTAGGTCGCCATGTCCTGTCGAGCACGCGGTTGCCCTGCGGGGTAGAGATTACTCCAGGTTTTTCGCTGCGAATCGACAAGGTACAGGGACACGTCCCCGCCGAAACCGCTTGCGACGACCCATTTTGTGTCTGGAATAAGTACCAGGTCTTCGGCACTTACCGGGCCGCAAATATAGGAGTACTCGCCAAACCCTTCACAGGAATCGCCATCGTCCGG
>JBFFOS010000013.1:0-28563 GCA_041574375.1 Woeseiaceae bacterium | reverse complement strand
TCAGGGGCTGCGCGCCGCCGCGCGTTATTACGACGCTCAGGTCACGTATGCCGAGCGGCTCGTCCTCGAGAATTTGCTGGCAGCGAGGTCCGCCGGCGCCGACATTCGCACGCATTGTGAAGTGACGCAGATCAAAGCCGCTGGCGGAGCCGTGCAGTCGATTACGTTTGAGGATGCCGATGGCAACGAACAGCAAGTCGGCGTAAATGCGGTCGTCAATGCCGCGGGTCCGTGGGTGGATCGAGTCCTCGACGTTGCGCCTGGGCCGAGCAAGCGTTTGATTGGAGGAACCAAGGGCAGCCATATCATCGTGGGCCGGTTCGACGGTGCGCCAAAGGATGCTTTCTACGTCGAGGCCGCGGCTGACGGGCGACCATTTTTCATCATCCCATGGAACAGGCAGTACCTGATTGGAACGACTGACATTCGTTACGAAGAAGACCTCGACCATATACGCGCCAGCGCTCCGGAGGTTGAGTATCTGTTGAATGAAACCAATCGCGTGTTCCCCAAAGCAGCGCTGACGCGTGATGATATTCATTTCGCCTATGCCGGTGTGCGGCCACTGCCGTTCAAGGAAGGCGGTCCGGAGTCTGCGATAACACGACGGCACATCATCAAGGTAAACAAGAATATTGCGCGCGGCTTGATATCAATTGTCGGCGGCAAGTTGACAACGTATCGCAGTCTCGCCGAGCAGACCGTCGACAAGCTGGCAAGACTGCAGCGCCTCAAGCTACCGGCGTGCCGAACGCGCGACTCCGCGCTGCCAGGCGCATGGGGACTGGAGCGGGCGCGCGAGGCACTGGACGCGCTTGGCACCTTGTCCGAAGAAGGCGTTGATCGTCTGTTGAGTATTTATGGTGGCCGTGCCGCCGCGCTCGCCGAGCTTTGCTCGAAGAACCCGGAGCTGTCGCACGTCCTGGATGAAGGCGGCCGCGCGCTGGCGGCAGAAGTGATTTTTGCGTTGCGCGACGAGTTTGCCAGGACGCTGGAAGACATTGTTTTTCGACGCATGATGATTGGCTTCGATGCGGACCAGGGGCGGCCCATGTACGACGAGATCACAGCGCTTGCGGCTGCCGAAGCAGGTTGGAGCCGGGAACAAACCATGCAGCAACTAAAAGACCTCAATGGATACGCCGATTCGCTGCGAGTGGGGTAGACGAATGATGAACTGGAGGCGCTGGTCCTGGCCATTGATTGCAGCCCTGCACTTGCCAGCCGCATCGGCTTTCGCAGCGGAGTCGGTGCCGGACGAGGCCACCCAAGGCAGCGGCAATGACCGGCTGCGTGTCGGCCTGGTGCTTGGGGGCGGCGGTGCGCGCGGCGCCGCGCATATTGGCGTGCTCAAGGAACTCGAACGCATGCGCGTCCCTGTTGACGCTATTGCAGGCACGAGCATGGGTGCCATTGTCGGCGGACTGTATGCGACCGGCATGAGTGCGGAAGAACTGGAAGAACTGGTTGGTTCGCTTGACTGGGCAGGCGCATTGACCGACAAACCAGACCGAGCGGACCTCAGTTTTCGTCGCAAACAGGATGACGCGGAGTTTCCCATCAACTTCGAGCTTGGTGTGCGGGGCACGGAACTGGTACTGCCCAAAGGTGTAATCCAGGGGCAAGAACTCGATCTTCTTTTGCGTGAGTTGACGCTCCGCGTCTCACATATCGAGGATTTCGACCAGTTGCCAATTCCGTTGCGGGTGATCGCGTCGGACATCGAGCGTGGCGAGGCCTGGGTAATGAAAAAAGGCGATCTTGCCAAGTCGATTCGCGCGAGTATGTCGGTTCCGGCTGTTTTCGCGCCTGTGCGAATTGGTGACAGGCTACTCGTGGACGGAGGCATCGTCGGCAATCTTCCTGTCGATGTCATGCAGGAGATGGGTGTCGACGTCATCATCGCCGTTGATGTCGAGTTTCCATTGTACGGCCCTGAAGAACTGGAATCCGTACTGACAATTTCCGAGCAAATGCTGACGATTCTTATTCGAAAGGAGACCTTGCGGCAGATTGAGCGTCTGGGCGATCGCGATGTGCTGATAAGACCGGAACTCGGGCTGTATGCGTCTACAAACTTTTCAGACATTCTCAGTACGATCCAACCGGGCGTAACGGCTGCTCGAGAACAGGGCACCAAGCTGGCAAATATCAGCCTTAGCCAGGACGCCTGGGATAAGCACCTTGCGGCGCGCAAGATGCCCGTCGAGCCGGCATCGCACCTGGCATTCGTACGCGTCGTGCATGATGGCAAGCTTGCGCCCGCGGTACTCGAATCGAAACTCAGCGTTGCGGCAGGTGACGCCATAGATCCGGCACTGCTCGCGCTTAATGCGGATCGACTGTATGGCCTGCAGCTTTATGAGCAGGTTAGCTACAAGCTCGTGCAGGAAGATGTGGGCACTGGGGTCGAGTATCGCGCGCGCACCAAGAGCTGGGGCCCGAACTTCCTGCAATTTGGTGTTTCCCTGGAGGATGACTTCGAAGGTTCGACGGCGTTTAACCTGGGCGCCAGACTGACTCGTGCCGGGCTGAACCGGTTGGGTGCAGAATGGCGGAATGACTTTCAGCTTGGCACAGACCCTCGGATCTACTCAGAGTTTTACCAGCCACTGAGCTTCGACTCACGCTTGTTTGTTGCACCACACATCAATCTGAAGCAGACGAACATTGATGCATTCGTAATGGATTCAACGGTTGCGCGCTTGCGTCTTTCCGAGGCCGCAGGAGGCCTGGATTTCGGCCGCGAACTGGGGCGCGTCGGTGAATTTCGTCTGGGCGTGTTCCGCGGGCTTGGTGAGGCGCGCGTCAAGGTCGGCGATCCGTCGATCCCCAACATTGACTTCAATACAGGCGGCGCTTTTGCACGATTGCGTTTTGATACGCTCGACAATGCCCGCTTTCCACGCAGTGGCATGCGCAGCGGTCTGCAGTGGACGCTGTCACGGCCGGGATTAGGGGCGGACTCCGATTTCGACACTGTAGAAGCGGAGGTCTCACAGACGTGGAGTCGCGGCAAGAATAGCATTCAGTTTGGCCTGGATTATGCAACGACGCTGGAGTCGGATAACACGATTCAGGAGTACTTTCCGCTGGGCGGATTTCTGCGTCTATCGGGGCTTGAGCGAGGTGAAATCAGCGGTCCGCACGCGGCGCTCGCCAAGCTTGTCTTTTACCGCAGGCTAGGCGATACGTCCGGCATACTGGACACACCTGTCTATCTGGGTCTTTCGGCCGAAGCCGGTAACGTGTGGCAAACGCGGTCCGAGATGGATTTTGATTCGATGTTATGGAGCGGCAGCTTCTTCGTCGGTTTCGATACGTACATTGGGCCGGCATTTATTGCTGCCGGATTCGCCGAGGATGGAAAGTCGAATTTTTATCTCTTTATCGGCACGCCGCCGCGCTAGTCATCGCGATATTTTTTTGAGAATCTGCGTGGGACTATCCGTGCTGCGGTAGTAACCGTGCCGTATCGCCATCTGCTCGAAAGCTGCGTTACGTTCGGCCTCGGTTGCGTACCAGTGCAGGCGCTCCCAGTCATCCCCCAGAACCTTACGCAACGTATCCGTTACGGGAAGGGTAACGCGAATACCAAAGTTGCGTTCACGACCGGCCGTCTCCGGTTCTACCAGGTTGTGTTGATGACAAAATCCCACTCGAGCGCCTCTCGGTATTGGTTTGCAGGCTGCGCGAGTATACCGGATAAGAAATGATCGGCGTCAGTTTTGCGAGCCACGATCCCCCGCACCTTCCCGATCGGCCCAACCCAGAAGTCGGCGCGTAACAAATAAATAGACCGGTTTTGCGGTTCCCATCCAGATCCGCGACAGGGGGGATGGATTGGCCAGGATATCGCGCTCACGATGTGTAAGGCGGTCGGCGCGGTAGGTGCGCTTGTGCTTTAGCAGGTGACGGATATCTTCGTGCGCTGCGATACGAAACAAGCGGCCTCGAGCATGGCTGTGCCAGGCCAGCTGAAAGTCGATAATGGCCGGTGTACCGTCGTCACGAACGAGAAGATTAGGCTCCTTGGCGAGGTCATTGTGGCTCACGCCCGCGCAGTGGAGACGTCTCAGCAAGCGAGATGCTGCAATGAACCATGCGATGTCGTCGGGTTTTGCACGATGCATCGGCTTGCCACTGATATAACTGCGCACCAGCTTGTCGCGGTCGACATGCAGGAGCCGGGGCACGCCGTCGATACCGTCCAATGCCGCAAGCGCTTTTGCTTCCCGTCGCAGCAAGTACCTGGCCAACCAACGTACCCACCAGCGTGCTGAGGCGGTATTACGAACGATGACGGCTCCGGTTTCACCCGTTTTCAGGGCCACGTCACCAAACAGGTCGCGTTTTAAGGTCGTTTCGACGTCCATTTCGTCAAGAATAATGCGAAAATGGCGTGCCGTCGCCAGGCAAATATCGCATGAGCGAAGAATCGAGCACCCAGACGCCACCGGAAAAGCGTACGCACACGGATAGCACCGGCGAGTTCTTCAGCGTCGGAGCGCCTCTGCATGCCGTTCGGGCTGGCTACGTAAAGCGCAGGGCTGATGACATTCTGTACAAGACCCTCGTCAGCGGAAGGTATGCTCATGTACTCGCGCCTGATCGCAGCGGCAAATCCAGCTTGATCGCTGCCACCGCAGCTCGACTTGAAGCCAGTGGTTGCAAGATCGCTATTCTCGATCTCGCACAGATTGGCATGCGTGACAGCGGCGGTGACCCGGGGCGTTGGTACTACAACGTGGCCTACCGCATGTTGCGCCAGCTACGAATCAGGTATGACCTCCAGACCTGGTGGCACGACAAGTCGATACTGAGCAATCGCCAGCGATTGCTCGAATTCTATTCGGAAATCGTGCTGCAGTTCGTCGCTGAACAGGTTGTCGTATTTGTCGACGAAATCCAGTGCATTGAAGAACTGCCTTTTGCGGACCAGTTGCTGGCCAGCATTCGCGCGGCGCACAATGCTCGCACGACCGACCCGGATTTTGCGCGCTTGTCTTTTGTGCTGCTCGGCGAGTGTGATCCGGTAAGTCTTATCTCCGAGCCGGAGCTTTCACCCTTTAACGTTACGCAGCAGATTGTGCTCGACGATTTCACGCGTGAGCAGCTGGACCTGTTTGCAACGGAACTCAATCTCGGGCATGACGATGCGGAAGCGGCACTTGATCGTATTTACTACTGGACACGCGGACAACCTTACCTGAGCCAGAAACTTGCCCGCCAGGTAACGCGTGAGGAAATCAACAGCGATGTCGCCGGGCATGTGGATCACATCGCGACTTCCCAGTTGGCTGGGCGCGCGGCTTTGCATAGCGAGCCGCATATGAGCCACATCCACCGCGTGCTTCTGAAAGATAAAAAGCAGATGGAGCCACTGCTCAACCTTTATGGCCGCATTCGCAAGGGAATCGAGGTTTCTGCCGACCTCGGGTCCGCTTTGCAACGTCGGCTTATAGCCGTGGGCCTGGTTGAAATTGATCATGACGGCATACTGAGAGTTCGTAACCGGCTCTACGAGACCGTATTCACAGCCCGTTGGGCAAATGAGAACCTGCCGACCCGATTGCGTGTACCGGCCATAGTAATTGGCATACTTGTCCTGTTCGTTTTGGCGCCTTTCTCGTACACGCAATTGCTGCCGCGTCCATACGTGGGCGTGATGACATCGCCAATGGTCGAGCTCGATGTGGCTTTCTCTGCCTACGAGAATCTGCGGTCGTTCCCGGGGCACGCCGATACCGCCGACAGGCTGTTTCGAGGATTCGTGGAGCAGCGAGCGCTGGTTGCCGCCAATATCGAGGAGATCAGAGCCATCGCGGACCTGTCGAAAGAATTGCCCAATGCCGGACGTTTGCCCGAAACATTGTTGGCGTCTTTCTGGGACAGGCAGGCGAGTGCGGCGTTACGAGACGAAAGGCGAGATGCTGCATTGCTGGCCACCCTCGAGTCGCTGGTGTTATCGACGCCACTTCGTCGGCAACGTGCGGCGAGCCTGATTTCTGATGATTACCCACTGTTGCTGGCCAGTCTGCCGCCACTGCAGGGTGTAACCACTGTTTTTGACCCGGTCAGCATGTTGCTTACGTCGGCCGATGGTGCCCGTATGTCGCAGTGGTCCTATTCTGCACAGGATCTGCAGCAGCGCGAGGCGTGGTCAGTAACCGCGCTCGAAGTCCTGCCGTTGGTACGGCGCGTCATTGTGGACCGAGAAGGCGAGGTCGCGCGGATAGGACTGACACTGAATGTCAGTCATGCACGGCTGTCTGACCTGCGCATCAAGCTCATTGCACCGTCCGGTCGGGCGGTTGACATCGAAACCGGTCTGGAACGGTCGACGAGCAGCGATGACATACGTATTTCATCGGCGCAACTGAGCGATTTGCTGGGAGAATCGCTCACAGGCACCTGGTCATTAAGTTTGAGGGACGAAAGCCTTGGCGTCGCGGGCCAACTCGTCGGCTGGAACCTGAAGCTTAATTCGCAAGGTACAGTCGAGGATTTCCAGCGCGGGCTGAATATTCCCGACCCCATGGAACGCGAGACAGACAATGTATGGTTCGACAGAAGCGGCCGTTATGCGGTCGCACGCGCCATGCAAAGTGACAGCGCACGTATCTGGGATCTCGCTTTTGCCGAGCCCCTGCGTGCAGTCGCAGTGAATGAGAATGAGGCCCTGATCGGACTGGATGCCGGTGCTCGGCGACTGATCACGGCGACACAGGACAGCGTTAATCTATGGAATACGGTATCGGGTACCCGCGTCAGGTCATTACCTGTCGGTGCAGCCAGCGCGGGCGCGATGTTGACCGGCGATGGCAATCACCTTTTCGTACAACATCGCGGCGATGTCGAAACTCGCCTGGAATTGTGGTCACTGGAGCAGGGCATTGTTGTTGCTGAATTGATTGTCGCCGGGGTACCGGCGCTCGTCGCGACAGATCCTACCGGCTCGCGAGTCGCAGTAGCGGATTATGATCGTGCCATACGCGTTTGGGATTTCTCGAGCGGCGAGTTGCTGGCGCAGATCGATCTGCCCGTGCAGCCGAGTTCCGTTCAGATTGCCATGGGCGGCGAGACGCTCGGTGTTGTGCATGGACGATCTGGTGTTTCTCTCTGGAGTATCGAGCGGCCGCAGAGCCCATTGCTCGAAGAATTTGCGGACGGCGACTGGCAACTCGTGTTTTCGGCGACCGGGGCGAGTGCCCTTGCAGGAAGGGCTGCAACCGGTTTCCAGAAATATAACAGCAGTGATGGCCGCCTGGTCGGGCCGCCCATCGGCGTACGTGGAGCAAGCGGCCCAAGTACGATGCTTGCATTCAGCGAAGATGAACAGGTGATCTTTACGGGTCACCCGCGCGGTATGTCGAGATTCTGGCGAGCATCGGAGACGGCACCAGCCGCGGGCGCGAGTCTCGAGCTGGATGCGCATTCCCTCTGGCAGCCATCGGCTGATCGAGTGATGGCTGCTTTGCCGGGTCGTGGTGGCATCGTGCTGGGTGATCCGTCGGGTCACGTGCATTTCCTGCCGGTCGGCGCCGGCCTCGAGGAGGTGCAGGCCAGGGGCGATGACGTCAGCTTCATCGGCCATAATGCAGAAGTCTCGCTGCTGAGTGTCGATCGGGCGGGCACCCTGGTCGCCAGTGCGGCGACTGACAACAGCATTCGAATCTGGCGTGCGGACAGCGAACAGCCACTTCCATTTACCGTTGAGATCGAGGGAGACGCTGTGTCAGGTATGGCATTTTCCCCGAACGCTGCGTTGCTGGCCGTTCAGAAGGGGGCCGGCCTCTTGTTGCTCAACGTCGCCGATGGGTCGACGATCGGCGAATTCGAGCTGGGCGAGGCGAGCAGAGGTGTGGCGTTTGCAGCAAACGACCGTATCTATGTGGGCGGAGACAGCGGTGTACTGAGAACGGTCCAACGAGATGCCGAAGGCTCCTGGTCAATGCAGCAGTTGTGGCGAGGGCCGCGCGCGATTCGCCGTCTTGAGGCTTCCCCTCGAGGAGATTTTCTTGTCATCGTTGACGATGAGGGGTTAGCCAGCCAGTTCGTTCTCCGGGAAGGTCGTGTTGCTGAACAGACCATCGACTTTCCTGGGCCCGTCGAGGAGGTCGCATTCACTCGCAGCGGCACCCGCGCGTATTTTCGTACGTCACGATGGACCCACCGGGTTGGCGTGTCGGATGCCGGACTACTTTGGATCGACAGCGTGTTTTCACCAAAACCGCTAAACGGTGGGCGCATTGTTTTTGGGCCGCCGGATTCAAACACGGTAAATCGCGCGCATCTGCCGGCAGCCCGAAACGGGTTTGTTGAACTGGTCGAGCTGCCATTTCCAAAGTCGGCGGCCCCGGCGCTGTTTGGCAACAGGGAGGATTTGTTGGCCGAATGGCGGACTCGACTTGGCTATAGCGTTTCCGAAGATTCGGCCGACTAACGCTCGTCGCTGCGCAAGGTTCGAACCAGTAATTCCAGTCTCGCCGCCGTAACCTCAGTGGCAGGGACGAGTTCGCCAAATCTCACGGTTACGCGTGCAAACAAGCGTTTCGGGATCAGGCGCATACTTCCGTTGGGGCGGCGGCTCAGCCAGCCACCCCAAAGCCGGCCTAACGACGCGGGAATGACTGGAACCGGTCGCCGCGAGATGATTTTCTCAATCCCGGGCCGGAACCTCGCAATTTCTCCGTCGCGTGTGACGGCACCTTCGGGGAAAATACACACGATGTTGCCTGCAGCCAGTTCGGCGTCCACCTTCTCGAATGCATCATCCATTATCGTCTTGTCTTCCCGCGCTCCAGCAATAGGAATCGCCTTCATAGTCCTGAAGATGAAATTCAGGAACGGCATCTGGAAGATCTTGTACCACATGACAAAGCGCATCGGCCGGCGCACGGATCCGGCCAATATGATCGGGTCCATGTAGCTCACGTGATTACAGACGACGACCGCCGGTCCCTTGTGCGGGATATTCTCAAGTCCGCCGGGCCTTATTCGATAAATGATAGTGATGACCAGCCATGCGAGAAACCGCATAAGAAACTCGGGCAGGAGCGTGAAGATATAGGTTGCGACGAGCACATTAAGAACGGCGATAACAAGGAACAACTCGGGAATGGATAGCCCTGACTCGAGGAGCACCATCGACATTATTGCTGCGCCGACCATTAGCAATGAGTTGATGATGTTATTGGCAGCTATGATGCGAGACAGGTGCTGCCTTGCTGATCGCTTTTGAATGAGTGCGTAAAGCGGCACGCTGTAGAATCCGCCGAACGCACCAATCAGCGCAAGATCGACCCAGACGCGAAAACCGCTCGGACTACTCATGAATTCAGCGATAGAGTTCGCCGCTACTGCGCTGGCCGCCGGTTGCGCAAAATAGAGGTCGATTGCAAACAGGCTCAGGCCGATGGAGCCGAATGGTACCAGCCCGAGTTCGATGCGATGCCCCGACATGCGCTCGCAAAGCAACGAACCAATACCGACGCCGACGGCAAAGGCGGCGAGCAGGAAGGTCGTGATAGTTTCGTTCCCGTTAAGGATGTCGAGCGTGTACGCAGGGATCTGGATTGTCATTGCGGAGCCGAAAAACCAGAACCACGAAATCCCGAGAATAGACAGGAATACGCTGCGTTCCTCACGAGCAAACTGCACAATACGCCAGGTTTCTTTCCAGGCGTTCCAGTTAATTTTGAGTTCGGGGTCGGCCGCGCGTGTCTGTGGCACCTGGCGACTGGTCAGGTAGCCGACGACGGCAACAATGATAAGGCAGCCACCGAGAACGGTCTGCTTGTTAATCTGCAGGCTACTGGCCAGATCGTCGCCAACGGCTATTCCGCCCGCGATCAGGCCGAGCATAATCGCAACGTAGGTTCCGGATTCGACGAGCGCATTTCCGCCGACGAGCTCATGATCAGCCAGCTGCTGCGGCAGATAGGCGTACTTGACCGGCCCAAACATGGTCGACTGGCACCCCATGAGAAACAGGACCAGCAGCAGCAACGAGTAGCTCTCGGTGATCAAGGTGATTCCGGCAAGCACCATCAACAGGATTTCCAGCATCTTTACGCGCCGGATAAGCATTGATTTTTCGTATTTGTCGGCAAATTGGCCGGCGGTCGCCGAAAACAGGAAAAAAGGCAGGATGAACAGGCCCGCGGCGACATTCGCGAGTTGATTGTGGTCCATGCCCGCGACGACGACGCCCTGGAAGGTGATCAGTATCACGAGTCCATTGCGGAAGATGTTGTCGTTGAGGGCGCCGAGAAACTGGGTCGCGAAAAACGGTGCAAACCGTCGCTGGCCTAGCAGGGAAAACTGATTCGATTCCGGCAACAGTGGGCACCCATACGGAAAGCAACGGGGACTATAACGCGAAATTGCCGGATTCATGCCAAAACTGCGAACTCTCACCACCGAGGGAATTTGACATTCCTGTTATTATCGCCAATGCAGTGTTATGAAGTTTTTACCATTTAATCAATTTTTCGGAACCTATCAGCAACCATGACGAGGCAACTAACAGCGGTGTTCGTAGGAATCGGCATCCTTATTGGCTGTGCTGAAAAGGCGCCGCCGCGGACAGTGACCGAATTTGTCGATAATCCGATTCTCCTGGAAGCGGCGATGGTGCGGTGTTCGAGGAATCGGGCCGAGACGCGTCATGACGCCGAGTGCATCAACGTGCGCGAAGCGGTGAACATCATCCAGGCCAAGGAAGAAGAAACGCACCGTGCGGAACTCGAGGAACGCTCCGAACGCAAACGTAAAGCCTTGCGGCGAACTCAGCAGGCCGCTGCCGAGGCGCGCCGACGCGCGGAGGAAGCAGAGCGCCTCCGCAAGGAAGCGGAATACCTGGCCCAGTTCGGAGCATCTCCGCCGGTTGAGGGTGAGGCAGAGACAGGCGCTACGTTACCGGAGGGTAATCTGCCGATTGCCGTCGTCCCCGAGAATTCCCAAGACGAACAACCTGCCGCGGTGTATGGCGACGTGGCGCCGGCAACTGACGGTGGCAACGCTCCGGCTGCTGAGCCCGCCCCAGGGGAAGAACCAGAGGGCTAGTCACCCGCCGGCATGGTGCGTACGTGGAGGTCGCGTTGCGGAAACGGGATTTCGATCTTGTTGGCGGCCAGCGCCTTGTAGACGGCGCAATTCAGTTCGTGTTGCACGCGTCCGCGGTCCGCGGGATCCGCAATCCAGCCGAGCAACTCAAAGTTCAGGCTGGAGTCACCGAACAGCCTGAACCGCACGCGAGGAGCCGGGATTGCCAGGATCGCTGCATTGTCCGCCGCAACCTGTTCCAGTGTCTCGATGACGTGATCGACGTCACTGCCATAAGCGACGCCGACTGCGATGCGGATTCGGTGTTGCGCTGGCGGTCCTCCCGCCTCGTTGACGATCGTGCTGTTTCCGATGATGCCGTTGGGGATCGTAATTTCGACATCATCGCGGGTGAGGATTCGCGTGCTTCGCAAGCCGATTTCCGTCACGACACCGCGCTCACCTGAGTCCAGAATAATGAAGTCCCCGGTCTTGTAGGGCGCATCCATGACAATCGAGACGCCAGCGAAGAGATTGGACAACGTGTCTTTGGCAGCGAAACTCAACGCGAGTCCCACGATACCGGCCGAGGCGAGCCATGCGGTGACGTCGATATCCCAGGCCAGGAAGAAGAAGTAACCTGCCAGTGCAAACAACACGACTTTCATGATGTTATGAAGCAGGGTAAGCATGCCGCTTTGCACGATCTGGCTCTGCGTGGACTTGCGCAAGGCACCAACCACGAGTTTGTTCAGGCTGTTAAACGCACCAAACCAGATAAAAATTGCGATCGTTTTCAGCAGGTTGACCGTGATCCTCGTCGGTAGTTCGGGCATGTCGAGACGTTTCGTCGCAAGAGCAAGACCGATAATGACGGACGTCACGAAGATCGGTCGATGCACGAGATCGATCAAGCTATCGTCGAAGTCGTTGGACGAGCGCTCGGCGATTCGGCCAACGACACCCGAGATGACCAGGTCGGCGATTTTGCCAACGATGATGAATACTGCCGCGATGATGGCGGCCTGCAGGTAGATATTCGGTCCAATGAGCTCGGCGAGCTGCTGGACACGGTCGGTCAGATCGTTCAAGTGATTTCCTGCCGGTCTTAGTAGTTCGGATCGTACTCCGTGTCACTGTCCACTGGTTCGCCCGGGTCGGGCATTCCGTACGTGCGGACGCTGGATTCGCTTTCCTCGGTGACCGGCGGCTGACTTGTGCCCGCCTTCATGCCCGGAGACGTGGGCAGTCGCGCGGTTTGTGCCGTCAGGATCTGTACGAACGTGTTCGCGACGTCTGGTGCAATGTTCGGCGAACTGACGAAGATTTTCTCGGGCGTCATACTCGTCGAGCCATAGAACGATGCATTCGCCTTTCTGTCCATGGTGACGCCAGAACCTTCAAGCGCGATGCCCGCGAACAGGCCGCGACTGCGCGAGTAAGAATAAACTTCCGCCTTGAATTCAATGTCGGTTGCGAAACTCGTGTGACGACCAACCGGACCGGCAGCTACCGAGGCATTGGCCCCGAGTGTCAGCTTGCCATTCTCGATGCCGTCGACGCCCTTACGCGTCTTGAAAACGAGGATTACGTCGGTTGATTCGGCACCGATCTGCCAGCCTACGCTGCCGCCGGTCAGCGTTACGAATGCCGGGTTGCTCCACGAATTATCGTCCTGCCGAACGACGAGGACGCCCTTGCCACGCCGCGCGCCGAGCCCGAACGCGGCACGGACGACGTTTGGAATTACGGCTACCGCATAGGCGCGCGACAGCAGGCTTGGCGGTATTGATTTCTCCGGAATCCTGGATAGTTGATCAATGACATCGGCAGCGTCGGCCACACGCTTCTCTTCACGTGTAGCTGCGTCTGCGACAGACGTTAACAGGAGGGCCAACGTGGTGATCACGACCAGCAAGCGTGTGTTCTTCATGATTTGTCCGACAAGTAGTTCGCTCTTGGGTTCGATAATACGCGAATTTTTACTGTCATTTGTGAACAAGAATTGGCGGCAGGGGATAGTCGAGCGTGGCGCATACGGCCCGGATCAACTCCGCTTCGGTGACGCTCAGCCTGCCGTCGTGCCCGGCTGTCGCGCTGATTGCGCGCAGGAGAGACTCTTTGCCCTTGCTATTCAGCCCAAGCAGAACGTCGAGGCTGTGATCAAGCACTGAGATCGTGTACTTACGGTCGGACTCGTAATCGTATTTCTGAGCCCACGCCCCGAGCGTGCTGATTCCGGTGATGAACGCCGCACGGCTTTGTTCGTCGTTTTTGTGACCGTAGTCGGCGAGTATTCTCAATAGTTCGATAGTCGACGACTGCAGATCAGAGCGGCGCGACCGCAATGCCTTGCGGCGCCCGGACGGGTCCACGGCCTGCCCGAGATTGCTCATCATGATGCGGTAAAAGCAATACTCATAGAGGTCGATCTCGCCGTCCACTTCGATCATGCGCGTGGTCAGCGATACGAGGTAGCTCAATTCCTGGCGTGGCCGGAGTTTGAGTGCAGGAAAGGCTATGGCGAGCAGCGGGAGACGAAACTCGGGCCCGGTATTCATCAACGCGTCATAGTATCGGCGCAGCAGGTTGGCTCGCTCGGTACCGAGTTGTTCGCGTGCAAGAGACAGTTGTCGCTCGATAACCTTACCGGTCCGGTCCAGGATTAACGCGATTGCCAGGAGGTATGCGAATTCCACCGAGTGCGCCGCGTCATAGAGATCGGTGGGTATGGACTGTCGCAGGTACTGCGCATACTCGACATGCTCGTTTTCAGGCTGGCCGACGGTTTCGGCAATGGACTCGGCGAGAACTTCTGCGCCGCCGCTTGCCAGCGCGGTCGTCACATCCTCTGCAAACGCGGATCCCGCTTCGCCGGGACCTCCTGTTTGCACTCGCTGCTGGCGAGGATCAACACGAGGGAAATCCGATTCCTTAAAGCTCGGATCGAGTGCCTGAATGCGTTCGACAAGCGGCGGATGCGTCGCGAACATGCCGCGGAGCTTGGAGCCGGCGCCGAAGAGCATGTGACTGACTTCTTCGGGATCGGCAGCCTGAAGCAGTGATCCCTCGCTGTAACCACCGATTTTCTTCAGGGCGTTGGCAATGCCGGTGCTCTGTCGCGTGAACTGAACGGCAGATGCGTCGGCCAGAAACTCACGTTGCCTCGACACGCCGGCTTTTATTACGCGCGCAAAGAACATCCCGATAGCCCCCAGGATGGCAAGGCCCAACCCGATGATGAGGACGACAGGGGCGCCACGATCGCGTCGGCTCGACACGATACTGGCGTGGTAGCCCCCACGAACGATAAGCCGACCGATCAGCCCGAGAACCATGATGCCGAACAAGACACCCATGAGCCGAATATTCAGGCGCATGTCGCCATTCAGGATATGACTGAACTCGTGTGCGATCACGCCCTGTAATTCGTCACGATCCAGCAACTCCAGCGTGCCTCGTGTCACGGCGACAGCGGCATCGCTGGGCGTATAGCCGGCAGCAAACGCATTGATCCCGCTTTCTTCCTCGAGGACGTAGATTTCCGGAACCGGTACACCCGACGCGATGGCCATTTCTTCTACCACATTGCGAAGGCGCCGCCGCAGCGGATCCTGCACATTGGCGGGGACGAGCGTTCCACCCATTTGTGTGGCGACAGCTCCGCCGCCGGACGACAGTACAGATGTCTTGAACATGCTCGCGCCGAGTATGAACAAGGTTGTCAGCAGGGCTGTTGCGACCAGAATGCCGGAGTTACTGCGAGCATAGTCTCCCGGCGCGTACCCGTAGCCTGCGTCAGAAAACGTGTAGAGTGCGAAGCCGACGATTGCAGTGACGCCAGCGACAATCAGGATGGTCGCAACAATGTACGCGGCAACCAGGCGTCGAGACGCCTGCCGAGCCTTGTCCTGCGCGGCGAAGAAGTTCACAGCTTAATCAGGTAAAGGAAACTTCCGGTGCATCGCGCATTTCTTCGGCTTCGATCTCGAGGAAACTCGCAAGCTTGAAGCTGAACATACCGGCGATAATATTGTTCGGGAAATTCTCTGCTGAATTGTTGTAACCCAAGACTGCGTCATTGAAGGCTTGTCTCGAGAACGCGACCTTGTTCTCGGTGGACGCAAGCTCTTCCTGGAACTGCATCATGTTTTGATTCGCCTTGAGATCGGGATACGCTTCCGACAAAGCGAACAGCCGTCCGAGGACGCTACCGAGCGCGCCTTCTGCCCCACCAAGTTGCTGGATCGCGGCTGCGTTGGCGGGATCGGCCTTGGCGGCATCGAGCGCCGATACAGCGGCATTGCGTGCCGTGATGACGGCCTCAAGCGTCTCGCGCTCGTGTTTCATATAGCCTTTGACGGCTTCGACGAGATTCGGAATCAGGTCGTGGCGCCGGGTGAGCTGCACGTCGATTTGCGCAAAAGCGTTTCTCACGCGGTTGCGTTCATTAATCAGGCGGTTGTAAATACCGATCGCCCAGAACACAATCGCGGCGATGATGCCGAGGAATATCAGGAATGAAGTCAATGTCCCGCTCCTTGCTTACTGGTTGTTTCACCAAGCATAACTCCGGGCTTGGGCTAACACTAGTGACGCTCGGTTTCGCGTTACTGGCGCCCGCAGCTTTCGCAGACTGGGTTGGTGATGCCCGCCCCATGATGGGCACCGAGGTGAGCGTTTACCTCTGGAGTGACGACCCCGAAGCTGGTCGCCTCGCGCTCGAAGAGGTGTTTGATGAGGTGACGCGCATCGACCGCCTCATGAGTACCTATAAGGATGAGAGTGATATTTCGAAAATCAACCGCGAGGCCGCCAACGGGCCGGTTGCCGCCGGTGGTGAATTATTTGAACTCATTCAGCGTTCCCTGGATATCTCCGTGCTCACGCGTGGCGCGTTCGACATTACCTATGACAGCGTGGGGCAGTACTACGATTTTCGCTCTCGCCAACGGCCCGATGCCGGAACGGTGGAGCAGGAGCGCGGCAATATCGATTATCGCCTGGTCAAGCTCGATCGGACCGCCGGTACGGTCAGCTTCGAGAAAGAGGGCGTGCGCATTAACCTCGGAGGTATCGCCAAGGGCTACGCTGTAGAGCGGGGCGTCGATCTGCTGCGGCACCGCGGTATATCGAATGCGATTGTGACAGCCGGCGGCGATTCGAGACTTCTCGGTGATCGTCGCGGTCGGCCGTGGATGGTCGGTATTCGCGATCCTCGCAACGACGGGGAAGTGGCTATTTCGATTCCTCTGGAAGATGAGGCGGTTTCGACATCCGGCGATTACGAACGCTATTTCGACGAGGACGGCGTGCGGTATCACCACATCATAAAGCCCAGCACGGGTGAGCCTGCCGGCGGCGTCCAAAGTGCGACGGTTTTTGGACCCGATGCGGTCATCACCGACGCCTTGTCCACATCTGTTTTCGTCATGGGTGTCGAGCGGGGCCTGACGCTGATAGGTACCTTGCCGGACTATGAGAGTATCGTCATCGATGCCGACGGCCAGGTCTTTTACTCGGATGGACTGACGCAGCCTGACGCCCAGTCACGCGACTGAAAAAACCGCAGATGTCGGCGAAAGGCGACGTATTTTCGCTTCAAATTCAGACTCATAGGCCTATTATGGGTCTGCGGCTTCGCGCTCGAAAAAACATTGGGATTCACACTGATTTAACGTAATCTGCGAGGATTACGGCGTTCGGCTGTCTTGCTGAGAAACCGTCATTATGTTCAGAAGAATCCGGGCATTTGTGACGATTGTCACGGCTCCAGAGGGTTGTGGCTGTCACCATTCATCATTGAATTGTGCCGTCCGTGGCGCTTTCCAGTGGCAGGGCAAAGGCTGGGTATACAAAGGAATGGACGTATGAAACTCAAACATTCGCTGATTGCTGTGGTGTTCAGCATTTTCGCGGCTTCCAGTCTCGCGTCGTCAGGCATGGAAGGCCAACCGGCGCCCGACTTCGCGCTGAAGAGCTCGACCGGCGAGAACCTGCGTCTGTCCGAATACAGGGGCGATGTGGTCATGATCAATTTCTGGGCGACCTGGTGCGGTCCGTGTCGTCAGGAAATGCCCCTGCTGGACGAACTGTATGCCCGCTACCAACGCGTCGGCTTCAACCTGTTGGGCGTGAATATTGACGATGACTCTCGTCGCGCCATGCAGATGATTGATGAGCTGGGTGTCAATTTCCCGGTGCTTTTCGACGCCCGCAAGGAAGTCAGCGAGCTCTATCAAGTAGAAGCAATGCCTGTAACGATTCTCGTCGATCGTGAGGGCACGGTTCGCTATGTTCACCACGGTTACAAGCCCGGGTATGAGAATGCTTATCTGGACCAGATCCGTTCGCTGCTGAGAGAGTAAAGTGATCAGGAAATTCAGCACACTCGTAGCATTGATGATGCTCGCATTCAGCGGCATCTCGCTCGCACAGGACGTGGCCTCGATGGATGCGGATGTGGCGCAGGTGGAAGCTCGCGACATGGAAGCGAGAGAGGCGGAGTCGCGCGAGCAATTCCGCAGCCTCGACCAGGACGTGCAATCGCTGAAAAAAGAAGTCCTCGATCTCAATCGTGATCTGTTCTTGCTCGAAGAGGAATTGCTTTTCCCGGCTAACTCACAGGTGGCGTTCTTCATTTCGATGGATGTCGGCGAGTACTTCGAACTCGACTCGGTCACAATCAAGATCGATGGCAAGGAAGTGGCAAACTACCTGTACACGGAGCGGGAGGCCGATGCACTCATTCGTGGCGGCGTGCACCGTGTGCACATGGCTAACCTGAAGACCGGCGATCACGAACTCATCGCAATCTTTACGGGTAAAGGCCCCCATGTGCGTGACTATCGCCGCGGCGCGACCATGAATTTCGACAAGGGGATCGGTGCCAAATTCCTCGAGCTGGAGATCTCTGATCGCGTCAAGAAACAGCAACCGGAGTTCATCATCAAGGAATGGGAGTGATCTTTGCCGCCAGGTCGCTCCATTCGTAGTCGTCTGTGCCTTCTTCTGGTGTTCCTGACACCGGTTGTGCTGGGTGCAACCGACCGCAGCGAACCCATTGTCGTCCAGGACCCGCAATATGGCGAGGTCCTGTTTTACTTTTATCAGGAAGACTATTTTCCAGCACTGGTTCGCCTCTTGGCGGCCAAAGAGCAGGAGCGGCTCACACACCACGCTGACGAGGCAGAACTGTTGCTGGGTGGTATGTACCTTTCGTATGGGCACCACCTCGAGGCAGCAGAGATTTTCGAGCGGCTGCTGGCCGACAACGTAGACGCTGATATCCGGGACCGCACCTGGTTCTTCCTGGCGAAGATCTGGTACCAGCGCGGTTACCTCGACAAGGCGCAGGAAGCTCTGTCCTATATCCAGGGTGATCTGCCGGAACATATACAGCGCGAGGCCCTGATGCTCGATGCCCAGATCCTGCTCGACGCCGGCGAATATGACGTGGCCATTGCGAAACTGCAAAACTGGAAGGGCCGAACGGAATGGGCGAGCTACGCAAAGTTCAACATCGGTGTCGCGCTTGTGCGCAGCGGCCGTGTTGACGCGGCGGCAAAACTGCTCAATGACCTGGGCGACATGGACCCATTCAACGAGGAGCTGACCTCGTTGCGCGACAAGGCCAATCTCGCACTCGGCTATGCGCTTTTGCAGGATGGCCAGCCCTATGCAGCAAAGTCACCATTGCAGCGGGTTCGTCTCGAGGGCCCATTCTCGAACAAGGCCTTACTTGGTGTTGGCTGGGCTGATGCCGAAATGGACAACTACGATCGTGCGCTCGTGCCCTGGATGGAGCTGCGAGGCCGCGACCTGCTCGACTCGGCGGTACAGGAATCAATGCTGGCGATTCCTTATGCGATGGCGAAACTGGATTCAATCAGCCAGGCGGCAGATCATTACCTGAATGCTATCGAGGCGTTCTACGAAGAATCGAACCGCCTGGACAGGACGATCGACCACATCGAGTCGGGCGAGTTTTTTGACGAGTTTATTGCCAACGATCCCCTCGACAGCACCGGCTGGTATTGGCGTCTCGAAGAACTGCCTGAAGGGCCGGAAGCACGTTACCTGTTTCATTTGCTGGCAACCCACGAATTCCAGGAAGGCCTCAAGAACTACCGGGATCTGAGCTACCTGTATCGTAACCTCGATACCTGGCAACAAAATATTGATGTCTACGCAAATATGCTCGAGACACGGCTCGAAGCCTATGCCGAGCGCCTGCCGCGTGTAGAAGAGTCGCTGGCCTCCGCGGATATCGACGGCATGGTGACGCGCAAGCTGGAATTTGACTCGACGATGAACAATATCGAAGAAAGTCATGACTGGCTCGCGCTGGCGACGAAGTCCGAGTTTGATACTTGGGGCGAGATCACGGGTCTCGAAAGCACGCCGGCCTTGCACGCGGATATCCCGGAAGCGGCCGAAGTCAGTGACAAGATCAGCCTGCTCAAGGGCGTATTGCAGTGGCAGCTTGAACGTGACTTCAAGGATCGCCTGTGGCGTATTCGCCGTGATTTACGCCAGACGGGCGAGGCGCTCGTCGACACGCAGCGATCGAGGCGCCAGATCGATGAGACGATGCGCCAGGAACCGTTGCGTTTCGAAAATCTCAGTGCTCGCGTACAAGACCTGTCTCCGCGCATCGAAGGCATCAAGATGCGCGTTGAGGATGCGTTGTCGCGGCAGCGTGGCTTCCTTCAGTCCATTGCGACCGGAGAACTCGAGGCGCAAAAGGATCGACTGGACATCTATACGATCCAGGCAAGGTTCGCATTGGCCGCAATTTACGATATTGCGGCGACGGCGGGCGAGGCGTCCGAATGATGACCCGCTCCGGTACTGCCATGTTGGTGTTGGCCGTGATGCTCGTTGCGGGGCAGGCCAGTGCCAGCGTAAAAAAGAAAGATACAATCGAAAGTCTTGCAGACAAGACTGTCGAGGTTCGCCCGGGCAAAATTATTCTGGACAGCTCGGAGCTCGCGCGCGAAGGCTATCGCGATTTTCTTGATCTGGTATCCAATGATCCGGTTTTGCGTGCCGAAGCAATGCGCCGGCTTGGCGACCTCGAACTCGAGGCGTCCGAAGCTGACCAGCTCGCGGAAAATATCGAATTGCTCGACACGCGCGGATTCGACAATGCAGTCGATTTATACCAGAAGCTCCTCGAGGCATATCCTGATTACCGGCGGAACGACACGGTTCTTTATCAGCTTGCCCGTGCCTACGAGGTTGGCGGCCGAACAGATGAAGCGCTCCAGGTGTTGAACGAACTCGTTGCCGATTATCCGAATACCGCGTTCATCGATGAGGTGCAGTTCCGCCGCGGTGAGATGCTGTTCCTGCGCAAAAACTATAACGATGCCGAGATGGCTTACCAGGAGGTCGTTGCGTACGGTGATGCCTCCCGCTTTTACGAGCAGTCTTTATATAAACTGGGCTGGTCGCAGTTCAAGCTTGCCTGGTATGAAGACAGTCTCTCGCCATTCTTCGAGTTGCTCGACCTCAAGCTGGCCGGTGTGGAAGTTGGAGAAGGTGAACAACGCCTCGCAACACTAAAGCGTGCGGAGCGTGAGCTTATTGAGGACACCTTCCGGGTACTGAGCATCAGTTTCTCTTACATGGAAGGTGCTGACAGCATCGACTCCTTCCTGTCGACGCGTGCGTTACCGCAATACGCGTACGTCATTTATAGCAATCTTGGTGACCTTTACCTCGAGCAGGAGCGCTACCAGGATGCGGCTGAAACATACGAAGCATTTGTTAACCGGGACACCTACCACCCGAAGGCGCCGGTTCTCCAGGTACGCGTCATCGAGTCCTACAAGCAGGGCGGTTTCCCGAGCCTGGTACTTGAGGGCAAGAAACGATTTGCTGAACGTTATGGCATGGACGGGCCCTTCTGGGTTCGCAACCAGCGCGAAGAAAATGAGGCGGTTGCCGAGCATTTGAAGAGCAACCTTACAGACCTTGCGCAGTACTACCATGCCGAAGCGCAACGAGACGGCAAAAAGAGCGACTACCGGCAGGCAGCTAACTGGTACCGTAAGTACCTCGACTATTTCCCAGGAGAAGTCGATACCGCTAACACGAACTTCCTGCTGGCCGAGATCTTGTTTGAAAGCGAAGAATATGCGGCAGCAGTGTCCGAGTACGAGCGCACTGCCTACGGTTATCCTTTCCACGAGAAATCGGCCGAAGCCGGTTACGCCGCCATTCTGGCATATCGTGAACAGGAGAAGTTGCTGAGCGGAGCAGCACAAGCCGAGTGGCACCAGGCCTACCTCGACAGCGGCCTGCGGTTTGCGGATACGTACCCCGAACATTCCGAGTCCGGGGCTGTTTTAACAGCCGTTGCGGAAGATCTTTTCCGGCAAAACCGCTTCGATCTCGCGATTGCGGTGGGCCAGTCCGTAGTGGGCAAGCAGCCACCGGTCAGGCCTGAACTTGCGCGCACGGCCTGGACAGTCATAGCCCATTCGCAATTTGATCTCGCGAATTACTCGGATGCCGAAGAAGCGTACTACAGCTTGCGTAATTTCACGCCGGCCGACGACGCTGCTGGAAATCAGGAAATCAAGGGCCGCATCGCGTCGACAATCTACAAGCAGGGTGAAATGGCGCGTGATGCCGGCGACCTCGAAACGGCAGTGACGCATTTCCGTCGTCTTGGGCAGGCGGTTCCGGATTCGGCTATTCGCGCGACGGCCGAGTACGATGCGGCTGCCGCGCTGATCAATTTGCAGGCCTGGGATCGTGCTTCCGTCGTGCTTGAAGAATTCCGGCGTGACTACCCGGACAGTGAATTCGCCGACGACGTGACGCAGAAACTTGCAGTGACTTATCTCGAGTCCGGACAGGCCGGGCAGGCTGCCGCTGAATTCGAACGCATTGCGGACGCGGAGTCGAGCACCGACGACGTTCGGCGTGAAGCCCTGTGGAAAGCCTCCGAGTTGTACGAACAAACAGGCGCTTTGACGGCTGAGCAGCGCGTGTTGAATAAAATCATCGGGCGTTACCCGAATCCCATTTCTGAATCCATCGAAGCACGGGCAAGGCTTCTCGACATAGCCGAACAGACAGGTAATGAGCAGGAACGAATCGCGCGGCTTGAAGAGATGGTCCAGGTGGATGCCACAGCCGGTGCGCAGCGTTCGGATCGAACACGCTACCTGGCAGCGACGGCATCACTGGAACTGGCTGAGCCGGTACGTAAGCGTTTCGAAGTCGTAAAGCTGACGCAGCCACTGGCTGACAGTCTGAAGCTGAAAAAAGATCTCATGGAAGATGTGATCTCGGCGTACACGGGCGCCTCGAACTACGGGGTAGCGGAAGTCACGACGGCAGCGACTTTTCGGCTGGGCGAAGTCTATGAACAGTTCTCGTCCGATCTCATGGATTCAGACCGCCCGACGAACCTCGAGGCGGATGCACTGGAGCAGTACGAGATTCTCCTCGAAGAACAGGCGTTCCCGTTCGAGGAAAAGGCGATAGACCTGTACAAGGCCAACACGGATCGTGCGGCTGACGGCATCTATGACGATTGGGTGAAGAAAAGTTTCAGTCGGCTGGCGGGATTGATGCCGGCACGGTATGCGAAAAAGGAGCGCAGCGAAGATGTTCTTACAGCGCTTAACTAGGACGTCGCTAATGGCGGCAGGGCTTGGGCTCATGCTCGCATTTGCCGGGTGTTCGGGTTCGAGCCCGACGCGCGAGTCTGCAGAATCACAACAGCGGTCTGACGCTGAGCTTGCTGTCGAGGGTGAACTGGCTGCGCCCGTCATTCCCGCCGAAGCCCTGGCGCTATATGAGCAGGCAACGGCTGTGATGGCAGCAGGCGATTACGTCGATGCAGAACTCAGGTTCAAGGAATTTGTGTTGTTGTACCCCGATTATCCAGGTGCCTTCGTCAATCTCGCGATCATTCACGCCAACAACGAGAATGACCCGGAGACACGGGCAGCACTCGACGCGGCGCTGGCCCTGAACCCCGATCATCCTGCGGCCTTGAACCAGATGGGAATGCTACTTCGCAGAAATGGCAATTTTCTCGAGGCAGAAGCCGCATATTTGAAGGCTGTCACAGTTTCACCCGATTACGCCTTGGCACACTACAACCTGGGTGTTCTTTATGAACTTTATTTGCAGCGACTGGAAGCAGCGCTGCACCATTTCGAGGCCTATCAAGCGCTTGTCGGACAGGACAAGCAGGTCGAGAAATGGATATCGGATCTGACACGTCGCGTTGCGGCGAATCAGCGTACGGCAAACGTGGCGGAATGAAGGACATGAGTACTGGGACTCACAGGGTATTCGGCGCCGGATTCATGCTTGCCATGTTGTTGGCAGCGTTTGCCTCTTTCGCCCAGGACACGGCGGAGGAAATGGATGAACTGATGCCCGCCGTTGACACCTCGGCCGTTACTGACGACGAGGACGAAACGGCTACTGCACAGGACATCACGCGTACGACGACGGGAAACCGCGTCATGGATTCAATGGAACTGGGACGTACCGAGATTACGGGTAACCAGGAACTGCCCAAAGTGCTGTACATCGTGCCCTGGAAGAAATCGGAACCGGGCGACTTGATGGGAAGACCCGTCAATACCCTGCTCGACGAGGTGCTCGCACCGGTCGACAGGGAAGAATTCTTACGCCAGGTCGAGTATTACCGCGACCTGCATGGTAACGACGACGAGTAGTTGTAGCAGAGGTGCAGACCTGGGTCTGCAAGCGTCATCAAATCTGTTTTAGAGGTGCGGACGATAGTCCGCAAGAGTCATCAAATCTGTTTTAGAGGAGCAGAAAAATGAGCACCGTAGTGCGTTTTTTCCAGGAAGGTGGAGCATTTATGATCCCCATCCTGCTGGTATTCGGGTTCGGTATAGCAATTTCTATCGAGCGCTGGACGTACCTGACGATGTCGGGTGCGAGCAACCGTGCATTGTGGAAGAAGATCGTGCCTTTCCTGAAGGCCGGAAACTTCCAGGAAGCCGCAACTCATACGGCCAAATCCAAGGCGGCGATTGGTTCGATCCTGACCTATGGCTTGTACCGCGTTAAGTCGGCGCGCCGTCGCGACGATATTGAAAAAGCGATGGAAGAGAGCCTAATGGAGGTTCTGCCGCGTCTCGAGAAGCGCACGCATTACATTGCAACGCTCGCGAACATCGCGACGCTGCTGGGACTGCTGGGTACGATCATCGGCCTGATCGCGGCGTTTACTGCGGTTGCCGAGGCGAACCCCGCAGAAAAAGCAGACATGCTGTCGGCTTCTATTTCGACCGCGATGAACACGACGGCTTTCGGCCTCATGGCTGCCATTCCGTTATTGTTGATTCATGCTTACCTGCAGACCAAGACGAATGCGCTCGTGGATAGCCTCGAGATGGCCAGCGTCAAGTTTCTGAACGCGGTTACCGAACGCCAGCTCAAGTCATCCGGAGCATAAGACATGATCCGCAGCCGACGAGGCGGCCGTCATCATCGTCATGATGCGGCTGAGCTCAACATCACGGCATTCATGAACCTGATGGTGATTTTGGTTCCGTTCCTGCTTATCACCGCGGTGTTCTCGCGACTGGCGATTCTCGAATTAAATCTGCCAGGCTCCTCTAGCGAGCCCGTGGAACCGCAGGACCAGACCTTCCAGCTCGAAATCATCGTGCGTCAGGACAAGATTGAAGTTGGCGATCGTAACCAGGGCCTGCTGGGCATTTATCCCAATGGGGAAGACGGTTACGACTACATTGCGCTTGCGGATAAGTTGCTTGAGCTCAAGGAGCGCTATCCGACCAAGACGGACGCCTCGATTCTCCTTGAGCAGGATATTGCCTACGACACGCTCGTTCAGGTCATGGACACTGTCCGCGTTGCCCAGGAAGTCGATGAAGACAAGGGTGTCATCGATCGGTCAGACCTGTTCCCGAATATTTCAATTGGTGATGCGCCGGTGCTCGACGGAGGGGCCTCGTAATGGTCAAGTCAGCTCGCGCCAAGCGCATGGAGAAACATCACAAGCGAAACATGGGCAAAGGCACGCTCAACCTCGTATCGCTGATGGATATTTTCACCATTCTCGTCTTCTTTCTGCTGGTCAATTCCTCGGATGTGCAGACGTTGCCGAATGCCAAGGATATGAAGCTGCCCGAGTCTATCGCAGAGAAAAAACCGGAAGAGACCGTCACGATCCTGATAGGCAAAACAGAGATCCTGGTCCAGGGGACACCCGTCGCGAATATTGAAGAGGTCATGGCGACACAGGGCAATGACATTCCTGGATTGCGCGAAGCATTGCTGTCGCAGAACGACCGCGTATTGCGCCGTGCGGCCAAAGATGACGTTGCGGGACGCGAAGTCACGATCATGGGCGACAAGGACATTCCGTACCGCTTGCTGAAAAAGGTCATGGCGACCTGTACGGCATCGGATTACGGACAGATTTCGCTGGCGGTCATACAGAAGAGTTCAGACATGCTGGACGACCTTCAGGCATCGCTGTAGGAAGCGGCGCAGAGACCAGGAGTCACGGAATTGGACCTACCGTTTTACAGAGAGTATGAACTGCCCTGGACGGCTGGCGCGGACCAGGAAAAGAAATTCCAGCGTTTGCTGGGAATCGTTTTTCTGATCTGTCTCCTGCTGAGTGCCGTTTGGCCGTTTATCCCTGTATCTGACCCGGATCCTTTCGATGTAGAAGAGATCCCGCCGCGAATTGCCCAACTGCTGCTCGAAGAGAAGCCATTGCCGCCGCCTCCACCTCCGGTCAGGGAAGAAGAACCGGAGCCAGAGGCGATTGAGCCCGAGCCCGAACAGGTCGTCGAGAAGGAACCTGAGCCGGAGCCGGAACGGCAGCCGGAACCGGTGGTTGACCGGCAGGCACAAGCTCGCGAGGAGGCACAGGCGGCTCTGATGCCGTTCGCGGATGACCTTGCGGACCTTGTCGACAGGAAGCTACAGGTTGCTGACGAACGGCCCCTGTCTGCAGCGGTGGGCCAGGCAGAGCGTAACGAGCGCTCGATGATTACGTCGAAAGTGGGTACGGCATCTGGCGGTATTAACACAGCGAGTATGAGCCGCAACACGGGCGGCACGGGAATCGCAGGCCGAAATACAACGAAGGTTGCGAGCCCGGTTGCAGGTATCGGCCAGGCCGATGGTGGTGCCAGTCGCTCAGGTTCCAGCGGTAAGGCATCGCGGTCGCGCGAAGAGATTGAGCTTGTCTTCGACAAAAACAAGGGAGCAATTTTTGCGCTCTATAATCGTGCGCTCCGCCAGGATCCTTCCCTGGAAGGCAAGTTGGTCCTGCGCCTGACGATCGCGCCAAACGGCCAGGTTACTATGTGTGAAGTGGTATCAAGCGAACTCGGTGATGATGAACTCGAGCGCAAGCTCGTGCAGCGAGTCAAGCTATTCCGCTTTGAGGCCAGGGACGTGGAAGCGATTACCACAACCAAGCCGATCGACTTCTTCCCGGCCTGAGCGCCTCCATTTCGATCCCCTCGGAATTCGCCCATAATGGGCGGATGACGCAATAACGCCTGTCTGTGAGGGGTCACCATGAAATCACCACTAGCCATTGTCGCTTCTGCCGCCATTGCTGCTGGCCTGGTCTTTACGCCGCTTGTCTCGTCGGCCGAGTATACGATCGAGAATCTCATTGAAAACACGGGAGTGCGCGCAGGGCCGACACCAATGCGCGATAAAAAGGCATGGGATGCACATCGGAGTATTGTGATTCGCGACATCGGCCTCGACCTTCCAGATTTTGGTGGTCTTGATGTCGTTGTCGTTCGTTCAGTGGACGAGGCAATGGCCAAGGCAGGGGATGCTGGCGCGATCATCGGCTATTGCGATGCTGAGCTTCTCGCCGCAGCGCCTCATGTCAGCTGGGTACAGATTTTTTCCGCCGGCGTCGAGCGCTGTTTTCCATCACAGAAATTGTCGAATGGCACCGTGACACTGACGAATATGCAGAAGATGTCGTCACCGGTTATCGCGGAGCACGCCATTGCGATGATGCTGGCGCTGACAAGAAACCTGCCGGAGTTCATAGACGGCAAGGCGCAGGGAGACTGGAAGCGGGGCGCCCCATTCACCGACGGAATGACCAGCGTGTCGGGCAAGACGATGCTGGTTCTCGGGCTCGGCGGAATTGGTACCGAAATCGCCAAGCGTGGCGCGGCACTGGGCATGCGGGTTGTCGCGACGCGCAACAGTTCCCGTGAGGGTCCTGATTTCGTCGACTACGTGGGCCTCTCTGGTGAGATGAGCGACCTGGCGAAGGATGCGCACGTAATTGTAAATGCTTTGCCGTTGACGCCGGTGACACAAGGCTTGCTGGACGAGGATTTTTTTGCTGCCGCCGGACAATCGGGTGCTCCCTACTTTATTAACGTTGGGCGTGGCGCTACGGTCGATACAGACGCGCTGCTTCGTGCACTACAGTCTGGCAGTCTTGCGGGCGCCGGTCTGGATGTCACCGACCCGGAACCTCTGCCGGCGAATCATCCGCTATGGCTTGAGGACAATGTGATAATTACTCCGCATGTGTCTGCTCGGGGCAGTGACTTACTCCGCTACAGACTGCTCGTTTTGGAGAACATCCGACGATACCTGGCCGGTGATGCGTTGCTCAACGTTGTTGATCCCGATAAGGGCTATTAGTGCACATGGCCGCGAGCCCGCCAAGGGAGTGAACGATGCGTAAGGCAATTGACGGTGCAAGCCGACGTCGCCTGTATCTCTTCAGGCACGGCGCGGTGGACTATGTGGATGCGAATGGTGCCTGGGTTGCAGATCCGGACCTGGTGGACCTGAATGAGCACGGTCGCCTGCAGGCCGCCGCGATGTCGCGTCTGTTCGCCAACGTCCCGGTTGATAAGGCGATTTGCTCGGGCTTCCCGCGGACCGTGCAAACCGGGGAGGCTGTTCTCGGTGATCGCGATCTTACGCTCGAAGTATTCACCGAGTTGCAGGAAATTCGCCACGGCTCGGGAGAAACAACGGGTGGCTATGACATCTACGCCGATGTCGCATTCTCTCACTGGCGTGCGCCGGATGAGAGCGCAACCTTTCTGGGCGGCGAGCGTTATCACGATTTCTACAAACGCATCAGCTCCGCCATGGAGGCGCTGCTCGTCGATGATTCATGGCACAACCTCGCCGTGTTCGCCCATGGCGGAACCAACGCAGCGGTCCTCGGTTGGACGACCGGCGTTGGGTTGCATGCATTCGGCCTGCTCGATCAGGCGACGTGTTGTCTGAATATTCTCGACTTCGACTTCGATGACTCGGGTGTACTGGTCAGGAAGACTGTTCGAGGAATGAACATCACGGCCGATGACCCGGTCATGCACCGACGTGATGCCGGCGACATGGAGATGCTTGCTCGTCGAATCCTGAAAATGCAGGCCTGATGGAAAGGTCCCGGGGGTTTCCCCCCATCGCATCCGCTGCTGCGCGATCGCTCATCCTCGGCAGCCTGCCAGGCGCTCGTTC
>JBFFOS010000012.1:0-29771 GCA_041574375.1 Woeseiaceae bacterium | reverse complement strand
CTGTTGATGGCGAGGTTCTCGAGGTAGAGACCAGCAGGCACTGCGTCGTGCAGGGTGAAGCCTACCGGATATGCATCCGTGTCAATGCACTGGGCACCTACACGGCGCGGAGCCCTGTCGAGGGCCGCATCATGGATCTACGCTCGAAAGTCGAGGAGCTAGGTGCGGAATGCCCGACCAACGCGCTCTGGATCGAGACGGATGAGGGCGACAGCGTGGTGCTCCAGTTTCATGATTACTGGCTGGGAATTGCACCGAAGTCCTTCGTTCGCCTTGGTGAACGTGTTGGCCAGGGAGACCGTTGCGCTTACCTTCGGCTGGCACGTATCGCCGAGCTGTCTGTGCCTATTACGAGCAAAGTACATGTCAAACCGGGGCAGAAGGTAAAGGCCGGCATCGATCTCATTGGTGCGGTACCGCATCCGTAATGGCAAACTAGCGCTTCAGCGAGCTTTCCGGTCCCGATCATGATCCACCCCGAACACCAACGTCGTGCCTACTTGCAGGCAATGGGCATCGATGTCTGGTTGCCCCGAGACGGTGATGAACCGGGCCTCGTTGAGCAGCCCGCTGTTTCGGTGGAAGGTCTCGGCTGGGACGACTTGCGTGAATGCGTGGCTAATTGCACGCGCTGTGAACTGTCGCAAAGCCGGACAAATACCGTGTTTGGCGTCGGCAATCCGGAGGCAGACTGGCTGATCATCGGCGAAGCGCCGGGCGCCGAAGAGGATCGGCGTGGCGAGCCATTCGTCGGTCGGGCCGGGCAATTGCTTGATCAGATGCTGTTGGCAATCGGGCAAAGCCGGGACAGCGTATTCATCGCGAATATTCTGAAATGCAGGCCGCCGAACAATCGTGACCCGAAGCCCGACGAAGCTGCGGCCTGCCGCGCATACCTCGAACGGCAGATCGAATTGCTGGGGCCAAAGATTATTCTCGCCGTCGGCAAGATTGCGGCACAAAACCTGCTTGGCGTTGCCGACCCGGTGGGTCGCATGCGCGGGCGCCCGCACCGGTTTGGCGGTATTCCCCTGGTAGTCACTTATCATCCGGCGTACCTGCTGCGCAGCCCGTCGCAGAAGCAGAAGTCATGGAGTGACCTTTGCCTGGCAACCCGGCTTGTGGCGGAGTCCAGCGCATGATCAGGCCAATCGACGAGCCGCCGAGCGTGATTCGCGATATGAGCCATGATGATGTCTTCATGGTGTCGGATATCGAGCGCCGCAGCTACGAATTCCCCTGGAGCCACGGCGTATTTCGTGACTGCCTGCTCGCGGGTTACCAGAACATCGTATTGGTTCGCGACAGCTCTGTTGTGGGCTACGGCGTACTGTCAATCGCCGCAGGTGAGGCGCACATACTCAATATCTGCGTGCATCCGGATTATCGATCGCACGGTTATGGCGAAAAGCTTCTGGATGAATTGCTGTTTCGTGCACGAGCCGCGTCGGTGCGCACGATATTTCTCGAAGTTCGGCCATCCAATGAACGTGCGATCGCGTTGTACAGGAAGAAGGGCTTCCACAAGGTGGCGAACCGGCCTGCGTACTACCAGGCCGACAAAGGCCGCGAAGATGCGGCGGTCCTTGCCAAGAAACTCGTCATCGAGAGCTGACCCAATGCCAGACATACAGAATGAAGTCCGCAGGCGGCGGACTTTCGCAATCATTTCACATCCGGACGCGGGCAAGACGACGCTGACGGAAAAGCTGCTTTTGTACGGCGGTGCGATTCAGCTTGCCGGCACGGTCAAGGGCCGCAAGGCGAGCCGTCACGCGACGTCCGACTGGATGGCGCTGGAACAGCAACGCGGAATTTCAGTGACTTCCTCGGTGATGCAGTTTCCCTACAAAGATTATGTCGTCAACCTGCTCGATACCCCGGGACATGAAGACTTCTCCGAGGACACCTATCGCACGCTGACGGCCGTTGACTCAGCGCTCATGGTTATCGACTGTGCGAAGGGCGTCGAAAAGCGAACTATCAAGCTCATGGATGTGTGCCGCCTGCGTGATACGCCCATCATGACGTTCATCAACAAGCTCGATCGTGAGGGTCGTGAACCCATTGATCTGCTTGACGAGATCGAGTCGGTTCTCAAAATTCAGTGCTCGCCGGTCACCTGGCCGATCGGAATGGGTCGCGCGCTCAAAGGTGTGTACCACCTGTTGCAGGACAAGATATATCTCTATGACAAGGTGGGGCGAGAGAAGGCGGCCACGATTCGTTGTGTCGATCGCCTCGATTCGGAAGAAGCCACGAAGGTGCTCGGCGACTTTGCTGATGATTTTCGTGAGGAGATCGAGCTGGTTAAAGGTGCGTGCCCGAAATTGTCGATAGACGACTACCTGGCAGGCAGGCAAACACCGGTGTTCTTCGGTTCCGCCATATCCAACTTTGGCGTAAAGGAATTGCTCGACGAGTTTGTCGAACATGCGCCGCCGCCGTTGCCTCACGAAAGTGAACAGCGTGATGTCGACCCGATGGAGGACAAGCTCACCGGTTTTGTGTTCAAGATACAGGCGAACATGGATCCTGGACATCGTGATCGCATCGCGTTCATGCGCATTTGTTCCGGCGAGTATCGCAAGGGAGTTCGCGTGCTGCATGTGCGCCTGGGCAAGGAAGTGAAGATCCCCGAGGCCATTACGTTTCTTGCGGCGGATCGGCAACATGCCGAGACCGCCTACGCCGGAGACATCATTGGTATCCATAATCACGGCACGATCAATATCGGTGACAGTTTTACGCAGGGCGAGGAGATTCGGTTTACTGGAATTCCGAATTTTGCGCCGGAGATTTTTCGACGCGCGGTTCTGAAGGACCCGCTACGCCTCAAGGCACTGCAAAAAGGGCTCGCGCAACTGTGTGAAGAGGGCGCTACGCAGTTATTCAAACCATTGCGTAATAACGACCTGATCCTGGGCGCTGTCGGGCCGCTGCAATTTGATGTTGTAGCGCATCGTTTACGCGACGAATACAACGTCGAATGTCAGTTCGAGACGGTCAATGTCGCAACTGCGCGCTGGGTGGAATGTGATGACGACAAGATGCTTGCCGAATTCGAAAGGAAGGCGCATGACAACCTCGCGCTGGATCACGGAGACAGTCTGGTCTACATTGCGCCAACCAGAGTCAATCTGAGTTTGACGGAGGAACGCTGGCCGGACATCGGTTTCCGCAAGACGCGTGAGCACTAAAGACCCTGTCTTGCGGTTCCGCAGAGCCGCTCTGCGACTATGATGAATCGCACGACAGAGTCTCGAGGTCTCAATCGCGGCACGTTTGCCTGGGCGTTCTATGATTGGGCGAATTCGGCATTCGCGTTGAGCGTCCTCGCGGTTCTGTTTCCGCTGGTGCTCGGCAACTATTGGAGCGTCGGAGATGGAGGCGCCGCCGTCACCGTGCGGCTCGGCTGGATCACATTTGCTGCGAGCGCAATTGTCTGCATCACGGCACCGATCTTCGGGACGATTGCCGATGCCGGCGGTTACCGCAAGAAGTTCCTGTTTTTTCTTGCATTGATCGGCGCCGTTATGACCGCTTCGCTGGGACTGGTCGGGCAGGGCAATTGGCCGCTCGCACTCGGCGTATACCTGGTCGCATCAATCGGTTACTACAATTCCACTGTCTTTTATGATTCGTTGCTGATTGACGTTACCGAGCCGCAGCACTACAGCTTCGTGTCGACGCTGGGATTCTCGCTCGGTTACCTGGGGGGTGCAGTGTTACTCGCGCTGCATCTGTGGATGGTGAAGTCGCCGGCCACGTTCGGGCTGGCCGGTATTCCTGAAGCATTCAGCATGGCATTTGTTTCGGTTGGCGTTTGGTGGGTTCTTTTCATGATCCCCCTCATGTATCTCGTGCCGGAGCGGCACAGCGCAATCGAAGTAACGAGCGGCGCCATTCGAGCGGCCTACACGGAGCTGAGCAACACGTTCCACCAGATCGGCAAGTACCGCAATATCGCGATTTTTCTGGGTGGCTACTGGTTATATGTCGGTGGCGTATTCACAGTCATTTTCATGGCCGTCAATTACGGGCAACGACTTGGCTTTGCGGACCAGGATCTCGTATTTGCATTGCTTATTACGAATTTTGCCGGGTTCCCGGCAACACTGCTGTACGGGCTCGCGGCGCGGCGTTTCGGAGCGAAAGCCGGTATCTATTTTGCGCTGCTGGTGTACATAGGCGCCTGTATGTGGGGCATGGTGATGACGACAATCGAAGAGTTTTATGTCATGGCGGTGACGATTGGTTGCGTACAGGGCGGCGTTCAGGGGCTCAGCCGTAGCTTGTATGCGTCAATCATCCCGCCGGATCAGCCAGGCGAATTTTTCGGTTTCTACAACATGACGACGAAATTTGCTCATGTGCTCGGGCCGGCAATGGTGGCAATTGCCGCCATGCTCTCCGACGATCCGAAATGGGTACTGCTGGTTCTGATGCCGCTTTTCTTTTGCGGCGGGTTCTTGCTGACGTTGGTGCGTGTACAGTCTCCTAGACCAGTGAACTGACCGCCGTCTTCAGGCGTTGGAACGCAGCTTCATCATTCTGCCCATAGCGTGCATCGAGATAGGCGTCCGTGATTTCATTCACGGCCGATGCGGGGAGCCGGCCTGTATCTGAGACGCGCAGCGCGAACATGCCTGCCGTTTCACCGGTCTGCACCTCCAGTCCGCTTCGGTTGACGAAACGCTGGTATAGCAACGCGGCCTGGTCCTTCCGGGGTGGCCGATACCGTAACATCAGCACCGCGCTGATCAGCATGACGAGACCAACGACCAACAGGATCAGTGTCAGCATCATCTTGCGCCACGTTGGGTCGTTCATGCCAAGCCATTCCATAAACGCATTCTGCGCATCGGGGCCGTAGCCGAGGACCCACTCGTTCCACTTGGCATCGATTGCATCCCACGCGAGCCCCGCCTGGTGAAGAAGGCGTGACGGTGCACTCAACCCCCAGGCCCTGCCGAATGACTCGAATGCGGCATCGCTGGCGCCGACGTCGATCCGTTCCGGGGCCACGGCACCCGTCGGATCGATACGATACCAGCCGAGACCATCAAGCCAGACTTCCGTCCAGGCGTGCGCGTCGGACTGGCGCACAATCAGGTGACCTCCGATCGGATTGACCTCACCGCCCTGGTACCCGAGCACAATTCTCGAAGGAATACCGACGCTTCGCATCATGACCGAAAACGCAGATGCGTAGTGTTCACAAAACCCGCGCTTCGTCTCGAATAGAAAGCGATCAACAGGGTTTCTGCCTAATGGCGGCGGGTCCAGCGTGTAGTAGTACTCCTCGCGGTTCAGTTTTTGCAGGACGGCTTCAACAAAATCGCGGTCGGAGCCGGCGGCATCTCGCATGCGGCGCGCGAGTTCTGCGGTTCGCGGGTTGCTGCCTTCCGGCAACGACGAGTACCAATCGCGATACAGGTCCGATAACTTCGCGCTGATTCGGTAGTTGGTATGGGACCTTACCTTGTATGCGACGCGCTGTTCGATCGGGACACTGCGTGCCAGCTGCTGATGCGGTCCCATGAAAGTCTGGGAAAGTGACCACTGCGTCGGCACATCCAGAGCGAATACCCACTGCTGGCGCGTCGGTTCCAGCGTCACCACGTAGTCGACGGGATTGCCAGCGACCTCAATTTCATCGAGTGCAGCGGGGCTGATACTCGGGTCGCGGCCGGTCCACGTACGTCCGTTGAAACGGGTAAGCACCAAACCGCGCCAGTAACGTTCGTGTGGCTCGGGGATCGCGCCGTCAAAAGAGACGCGAAATGCCACCTCGTTCGACATCGACAACGAGCTGATATCGCCAGGGCTCATTGTGTCGCTGAGGCCAGAGGTGGCCTGGCTGGTATCAATCGGCACCGCCCAGAACGGCGTTGCGATGCGCGGGAAGAATACCCACATGACAATAGCCAGCGGCGCCGCGTACATGAGCAGGCGTCCGCCCGTGACAAAACTCTGTCGCGCGCTCTGACTCTCACCCGCAGACATTCGTAACCACGCCGTCATGATGACCAGCATGCTGATGATCAAGTAGGGCAGGGACCAGAGATATTGCTCGCGCAAAAGCGATGACATCACGAGAAAAATCGACAGGAAAAGCAACACGAACTGATCGCGGCGTTTGCGCGTCTCCAGCAGCTTGAGCGCAGCCATAATGGCCAACAATGCCGAGCCCGGTCCGACACCACTGATTGATGAGTAGGTGAACAGCACGCCAAGAAAGCAAAACAGTGCCAGCGCGGCGCGAAGCCACCTCGAGGGCAGCGTGCGGCGGCGCTTTTCGATCATGTAGCGCCAGGCGGCACAGCCAAGGAATGCACCCGTGATCCAGAACGGCAGAAACGGGACGTGTGGCGCTATCGCAATCATCAACGCGAACAGCGTCCAGGGCAGGCTGGCGAGGAGAGAGCCGTCGGTGCCGCGCGCTCTTGCCGTCACGGCTGGCCACCTTCAAACAGTGCAAGCGTTTCAAGACAATTGCGTCGATGGATCTCGCCATGTGCGGGAGTGAATTCAGCGCCGGGTACGCGCAGCCCATAGTCCTCGAGCGTACGGTCGGCATCGACAATCCAGCGCGTCAGTATGGAGAGGCGTTCCTCGACGTCATCGCTCGCGATTGCGGCAAAGTCGAACCACTGGCTGCTCGTGTCCGCGCCCGCAAATTGTTTGGAAAGCAATTGTCCGGTGCGCGCATAGGCTTTCCAGGCGACGTGGTGCGGTGAGTCACCTTCGTGGTACTTACGCAGACCGGCAAAGTCTTCCTCACCGCGTGCGTCGTGCTGGCGGTGACCATGAGCGACCATCGTGGGTGGGGGTTGTGGCGCATCATCCGCCGGTGCAGGAAAAACGAGACCGCTGATGTCCATATGCAGCCAGGCCCAGGAGCGGAATAATTCGAATGGAAACAGCGTGCGCACGCCAAAACGATCAAGCGCGATCCGACCACGTGTCGTCGTCGGGACCGGCAGGATAAAAACTTTACTTTCGCCCGGTGCAAGATCGTGTATGTCACTGGAAATGCCGGTCGCGTTCAGGCGAATACCGTAACGTGCGCTTTTCGATTGATTCGTTACCGCAATGCGAAAACGTATCGCCTGGCCGGCAAAGACGGGATCCGCCCCGGCAAAAGTCAGCTCCAGACCGACGAGGTTGCGCTGGCACTGGTGCATTGATACAAAGCCGATGCCGACAAGTACGAACGTCAGCACGAACGACATATTGTTGTTGTAATTCATCGAGCCGAGCAGCATGGCAAAGGCCATGAAACCGAAGATTACGCCGACGCCTGTAGGCAGGATGTAGACGCGACCGGGTCGCAACCTGGTCGTAACCGGGTCGGAGCCCTGGCGCTTGCGAGCCCAGGATCGAACGCGGCCTCCCGCGCGCGCTTTGACCGAGCTTATCTGGGCGCGCAGGTCAGGGAATGGCCACTGAATCGAGGACATGCTGGCATAGCTCGGCCGGGCTGCGAAAACGTGTGCTGCTCGCAGGTTTTAAACGATGGCCCGCGACGGCTGCGAATACAGCCTGCACATCGTCGGGGTAGACGCCTGAATGACTCTCGACAAAGGCATATGCGCGTGCTGCAGCGACGAGCGCCTGCGCGCCGCGTGGCGACAGCCCGATTTCAATGTCCGCAGATTCGCGCGTATGGCGCACAAGCGCCTGAACATAACTGATGAGCGCGTCGGTAACCGGGACCTTGCTCGCTACCTGTTGCAGCGTGATCAGCATCTCAGGTGCCGTTACCGCCGCGATGTTCTTGAGCATTTCGCGGCGGTCTTCGCCCGCAAGGAGTTCGCGCTCGCTTTCCTCGTTGGGATAACCGATCTCAACGCGCATCAGAAAGCGATCGAGCTGCGACTCCGGCAGCGGGAACGTGCCGATCTGGTCGCCAGGGTTTTGCGTAGCCACGACAAAGAACGGAGTGGGTAATTCACGCGTGTTGCCATCCACTGAAACCTGGTGTTCTTCCATGGCTTCGAGCAATGCGCTTTGCGCTTTGGGTGTCGCGCGATTGACCTCATCCGCCAGAATCAGCTGCGCGAATACCGGACCCGGCTGAAACTCGAACTCGCCACTGTTCTGCCGAAAAACGGAAACGCCGATGATGTCGGCGGGTAACAGGTCGCTTGTGAACTGAATGCGGCGAAAGCTAAGGCCGAGCACACGCGAGAGAGCCTGGGCAAGCATCGTCTTGCCGAGCCCTGGCAGATCTTCGATGAGCAGGTGACCACGCGCGAGGAGGCAGGCGACAGCCAGCGAGATCTGCTCGTCTTTGCCGAGGATGATGGTGCCGAGTGACTGGCGCGCCTTATCTATGACCGCGCGCTGTGCGTTGCGGCCTGTTGGCAGGGTCTCCAGTGTTGTCGAGCGCTGCATACCTTGGTCCTTGGATCTTTTGGGTAAAGGCCACCATATAGCCACCTTATCGTCGTTGCACCGGCATACCCACCAGAGTGTGATGCAGTGCTCAAAAAGCCGCCAGGCCTAGGCGAGTTCGTCGAGTTTTTGCAACTGTTCCGTCAACTGCACAATCGTTTTTTCAAACTCGATGACCCGCTCGCGTTCCTGTGTGACCACGGCGGCCGGTGCATTGTTCACAAAATTATCGTTGCCAAGCTTGCCAGTGGCCTTGGATAGCTCGGCCTGGACTTTGTCCATCTGCTTGTCGAGCCTTGCCCGCTCAGCATCAACGTCGATCAGACCCTTCATCGGTACGAGCAGACGCATGTCGCCCAGTAGCGCGGTCGCGGCAGCCGGAGGCTGCTCACCATCATCCAGAATCGAAACCGAATCCACCCGCCCGACTCGCTGCAGCAACAGAGCATGCTCTGCCGCACGTTGCTTGTCTGCCTCGCCAGCATGCTGCAATAGTACGGGCAGCGTCTTGCCCGGTGAAATATCCATTTCTCCGCGGATCTGGCGAATACCCAGGATGAATTGCTGGACCCACTCGATATCGGCAATTGCAGCCTCGTCGGCCGCATCATCATCGGCCTCGGGATAGGGCCGCAACATGATTGTGTCGCCCTCGAGGCCGGCCCGTTCGGCGACCTGTTCCCATATCTCTTCCGTGATGAACGGCATCAACGGATGTAACAAGCGGAGAATTCCCTCGAGAACTTCGATCAGGGTTCTGCGCGTGCCTCGTTGCATGGCTTCGGAGGAATCATCCGATTGCAGTACCGGCTTCGACAGTTCGAGGTACCAGTCGCAGAACTCGCGCCATGTGAAGTCGTACACGGCCTGCACGGCGAGGTCGAGTCGATACGTGGAAAAATGTTTGTGCATCTGCCGGGTTGTTTCGCTCATGCGCGCACGGATCCAGCGGTCCGCAGCGCTGTACTCGATGTCCCCGTCGTCCAGCGTTTCGGTGTTCATCAACACGTAGCGTGCCGCGTTCCAGAGCTTGTTGCAGAAATTCCTGTAGCCTTCGATTCGACCGACATCGAAACGGATATCACGCCCGGTCGTCGCGAGCGAGCCAAACGTCATGCGCAAGGCGTCACACCCGTAGGCGTCGATGCCGTCTGGGAAATGCTTGCGTGTCGCCTTCTCGATTTTCGGCGCGAGATGATCCTGCATCATGCCGGCAGTGCGTTTCCTGACGAGTGACTCGAGATCGATACCGTCGATAAGGTCGAGCGGGTCCAGGACGTTGCCTTTGGATTTGGACATCTTCTGCCCGTCCTGGTCGCGGATCAGGCCGTGGATGTATACCTCGTGGAACGGCACGTCGCCCATGAACTTGATACCCATCATGATCATGCGTGCAACCCAGAAGAAGATGATGTCGAATCCGGTAACGAGCACATTGCCCGGATAGAATTCGCGCAGTTCAGTGGTTTTTTCGGGCCAGCCAAGGGTGCTGAACGGCCATAGTGCCGACGAGAACCAGGTATCGAGTACGTCATTGTCCTGGCGCAGTGTCACATCGTCGCCAAGCTCGTGGTTCTCGCGAACCTCATCCTCTGTATGAGCGACATAAACATTGCCTTCATCGTCGTACCAGGCCGGTACGCGGTGTCCCCACCAGAGTTGGCGGCTGATGCACCAGTCCTGGATGTTGTACATCCATTCAAAGTACGTCTTGGACCAGTTCTCGGGAACGAACTTGATCTTGCCGGTCTCAACCGCCTCAATTGCCGGTTTCGCCAGTGGCTCGATCTTCACGTACCACTGGTCGGTCAGGTAGGGCTCGACCACCGCGTGCGAGCGGTCGCCGCGCGGAATCTTGACCGTGTAGTCTTCGATCGCCTCCAGAAGTCCGAGTTCTTCGAATTCCTTTACGATCCTGGCGCGAGCATCAAAGCGATCAAGACCACGATAACCTTCGGGCACGTCGTCGTTGAGCGATGCGTCGTCGGTCAGGATGTTGTACATATCGAGATCGTGTCGCTTGCCGATCTCGTAGTCATTGAAGTCGTGTGCGGGTGTGATTTTTACGCAGCCCGTGCCGAACTCCGGGTCGACGTAGTCGTCGGCAATGATCGGGATACGGCGCCCGACGATAGGCAATATGATTTCCTGCCCAACGAGGTCTTTGTAGCGTTCGTCTTCCGGGTGCACAGCGACGGCGCTGTCACCCAGCATTGTTTCAGGTCGCGTGGTCGCAACAACGAGGTGCCCGTCACCCGATGCAAGCGGATAACGGAAGTGCCACAGGCTGCCGGCTTCGTCTGCCGAGAGCACCTCGAGATCGGATAATGCCGTGCGCAGAACCGGGTCCCAGTTGACGAGCCGCTTACCGCGGTAGATCAGTCCCTCGTTGTACAGGTCGACGAAGACTTTGCGTACAGCATCGGAACAACCATCGTCCATCGTGAAGCGGTCGCGACTCCAGTCGACTGACGCGCCAAGACGCCGGGTTTGCTGCGCAATCTGGCCGCCGGACTCTTCCTTCCACTGCCAGACACGCTCGACAAATTTCTCACGGCCAAGGTCGTGCTTGGATTTGCCATCCGCATTGAGCAGGCGTTCGACGACCATCTGCGTGGCAATTCCGGCATGATCCATGCCGGGCTGCCACAGCGTGCGGTGTCCTTTCATGCGGTGATAGCGTGTCAGCGCATCCATGATCGTGTCCTGGAACGCGTGCCCCATGTGCAGGGTGCCGGTCACGTTTGGCGGTGGGATCATGATGCAATAGGGTTCGCCATCGCCGGTCGGGGCGAAATAGCCTTGCGCTTCCCAGCGCTTGTAGAGGCGCTGTTCGATGTCCCTGGGCTGGTAAGACTTGTCCATTAGAGATTATGTGTGTTGAGTTCGTGGCCCTGGTCGCGATACGCGGCATAGCGCTTGCGACTGGCCTTACGGCAATTTTCGTCGGAGGTTACAAGCTCTGCGATACGGGGGAAACCCCCAGCGAACCGGGGGATCTCGTCGCAGAGATTAATGAGCAGATCACGCGCCTCCACGCCCTCTGAGTCACAACCAATGACGATCGGCGACGATTCCGTTCCATCGTTGCGCCCGGCGAGTCCGTGGGGAACGAAGCTGCCATCACGAAAGGTCCAGAGGAGTTCGTCCATGCGCTCTGCATCGCTGCGGTCTTTCGCATGGATATACACCGTGTTCTCCAGGCGCCAGGCCTTCTCGGCCAGCTTGCACGCAAGCATTTGCCGCGCGCGCTCTTCAGTCTGCCCGAGAACGTAAAAATCTACTCGTGCCATCGGGTTGCGTGTCAGGGCAGAGCGCCGCAGCGTGCCAGCAGCACCTGCGAAAGCATCGGAACCGGTCGACCCGACGCACCTTTCTTGACGCCCGATTTCCACGCTGTGCCGGCGATATCGAGATGTGCCCAGTTCAGGCCGTCAGTGAATTTGCCAAGGAAGCAACCGGCGGTTACTGCACCGCCGCCCGGACCGCCAATATTTGCCATATCCGCAAAGTTGCTCTTCAGTTGTGCGGCGTACTCATCGCCCAGTGGCAGCGGCCAGCCGCGATCTTCTGCGGTTTCGCCGGCCCCGAAAATCTCTTCGCGCAATTCGTCGTTGTTACTCATGATGCCGGTGCGATGCGCACCGAGCGCAACCACGCACGCTCCTGTCAGTGTCGCGACGTCAATTATTGCCGCCGGTTTGAAGCGGCGTGAGTAGGTCAGGGCATCGCAGAGAATCAGTCGGCCTTCGGCGTCTGTATTCAGAATCTCGATGGTCTGTCCGGACATGCTCTTGACGATGTCGCCAGGTTTGGTGGCTGTGCTGCTTGGCATGTTTTCGACAGCCGGCACCACGACATTCAGGTTGATCGGCAGCTTCATCTTCGCGACGGCGGCCATCGTGCCAATGACGCCGGCTGCACCACACATGTCGAACTTCATCTCGTCCATGGCCGGACCCGGCTTGAGAGAAATGCCGCCTGTATCGAACGTTACGCCTTTGCCGACCAGGACAACGGGTTGGTCACTGCCCGCGCCCTTGTACTGCATCACGATGAGCTTGGCGGGTTCTGCGCTGCCTGCCGAAACGGACAGAAGCGATCCCATACCGAGTCGCTTCATCTCGGTCTCGTTGAGTACCTTGGCGGTCAGCTTGCCGTTACCTGCCGCAAGTTTCTTCGCCGTGCGGGCGAGATAGCTCGGTGTGCAGACGTTTGCCGGCAGGTTGCCGAGTTCCTTGGCCAGAGATACGCCGGCAGCAATTCCTTCGCCGTGCTCCGCTCCAAGCCTCGCTTTTGCGGCATCGCTGCGCTTGGCGACGGCAAGACCTATTGTCTTGAGTGGGCTGCCTTTCTTCTTGCGGCCGCTCTTCATCTGGGTAAAGCGATACAGGACGTCATGTACTGCCTCGGCCGTATGGCGAGCGAGGTAATACGAACTGCTGTCAACGACGGCTTCCAGGGTAAGGCAGGTGAGCACTGACTTTGCCTTGGTCCGCGAAATGGCCTGCGCTGCTGCGGTAACAGCTTTCTTGAATCCAGTCGCGGTGAGCTTACCGGACTTGCCAAGTCCGACGACTGCTACCCGATCGGCTTTGACGCCGGGAACGTTTGTCAGGATCGTGCAGCGACCGATCGAGGTGGATATATCGCCGCTCTTGATTCGCTTTTTAATCTCGCCTTTGCTGGCAGCGTCGACGTCTTCTGCGCCGACACTAAGCCGGTTGCGCGCGTATACGCCGACAATGACACAGTCAACGGCCCGCCTTGAAGCTTTGCTTGTAGTTGTAAAATATTCCATAAATCCTTTGCCGCCTTATTGTTTTTCAGGGCTGTCATGGACAAAACAATGCGGTAGTCTAACCGTTTCGGCTTATCGCCACCACGCCATTCCCTATCCTGTGAAGCGCATCCTCGACCGATACATTTTTCGCGAAATCGCTCTGACCTGGCTCGGGGTCACGATGGTTCTGTTAATGATCCTTCTGACCAACCAGTTTGCCCGGGTGCTTGGCGACGTTGCCAAGGGCAAACTGCCCAAGGATGCCGCGTTTGACGTAATTGGTCTCTCGGCAGCCCAATACCTGACTGTTCTCGTGCCGATTGGCCTGTTTCTCGCCGTCATGCTGGCGCTCGGGCGCCTCTACAGGGATAGTGAGATGCCCGCGATGATGGCTTGTCGCGTCGGCCCGTCCGGCATCTACCGGCCTGTCCTCTGGCTGCTGCTCCCGTTGGCGCTTGGCGTTGCCTGGCTCGCAATCGAGGGCACGCCGACAGCCCTGTCGAAAATCGAGCGCATCAGCGCAGAAGCGCGGCGTGAGGCGGACCTCGGGAGTATCGAACCCGGCCGCTTCACAATTTTCGGGCCCGAAAGGGCGGTTGTGTACGGCGAGCGAGTGACGCCCGACGGGCTCATGGAGAACGTGTTCATGGAGCGCCGTGTGGACGATGACGTTGTCGAGGTCGTTGTTGCGAAACGGGGCGAGCAGGTCGAATCGGAGGATCCCGATACGCGACTGCTGGTTCTGCACGAGGGCCGACGTTATGAGGGCGTGCCCGGAACGCCACGTTTTCGAGTCGTCGAGTTTGCGGAGCATGGCATTCCCTATCGTCTACCGAGTCCCGCCTCCCCTGACCCGAGGCCGCGCGCGATGACATTTGCCAATCTGCTGGCGTCTGACGAACCGGAGCATATTGCCGAAACGCAATGGCGCCTTAGTGTGCCGATTTCGACGATTCTGCTGGCGTTGCTTGCCGTACCGCTGGCCAGGAGCAGGCCACGCGCCGGGCGCTATGGCCGCATCTCGATTGGTTTGCTTGTCTTTATCATCTACTTCAACCTGATGTCCGCGTCGAAAGCGTGGATAGAAGAATCGATAATCTCGCCGGCGCTGGGTCTTTGGTGGGTACACGGCTGCATGATCTTATGCACGCTGATGCTGTTCGGCTTTCAGAACAGCTGGCACAAGAGAATTCTGCGGTGAGTCTTCTTAGCCAGTACATGATGCGCACGATTCTTGCGAGCACGGCGCTGGTGCTTGTCGTACTGCTCGCGCTGGCAGGCCTATTCGAATTCATAGCCGAACTCGATGACGTCCGCGGTGATTACCAGACCCCCCAGGCCGTTCTTTACACGGCACTGCGTCTGCCCAACCTGGCGTTCGAGATGCTTCCTGTTGCCGCATTAATAGGCTCTCTGCTTGGCCTTGGCGCGCTTGCCGGCAACAGTGAAATCATTGTCATGCGATCGGCGGGTCTGTCGGTGAGCCGTCTTGCCGGCATGGTCGCGGTGTCGGGATTTGTGTTGTTGGTATTGACCGGGCTCGTCGGTGAATTCATCGGGCCACCGCTCGACTTCTACGCGCGTGATATGCGGATGGAAGCGCGTACTCAGAAAGGCACGGACCTCAGTAATGAAGCCTGGGTAAAAGACGGGCCCGTTTATCTGCACCTTGAACGGGTGAGTTCGGAATTTGAGTTCGGTACGTTGTACGTTTTCCGCTTCAATGAGGAAAACGAATTGACGTCAATTGCGCAGGCCGAGAATTCGGGTATTGACGAACGGGACAAATGGGTGCTCGAAAACCTGCGCGAGACCCGGTTCCGCGATGACGGTGTGCAGGTTGTCGAGTCGTCAGTCGCTGTCGAATCGTTTGAGGTAAATGCGGAATTGCTCGGCAGTTCGTTAGCAAAACCTCTCAGCTTGTCTGCGCGCGGCTTGCTCCTGTACATCGACTATCTGAAGCGTAACGATCTCGATGCGTCGCAGTACGAATCGGAGATTTGGTATCGCACCTCCAGGACATTGACCGTGCTCGTCATGCCAATTCTGTCGCTCGCCTTTGTGTTCGGTTCCCTGCGCAGCGGCGGGGCAGGCGGGCGCCTGATGTTGGGTGTCGTCATAGGGCTTGCGTATTACCTTGCGAGTGAGACGCTCGCCAACTCCGGCCAGGTATTCAATCTGAATCCGGCGATCGTCAATTGGTTACCACTCTTTGTGCTCTGCGCGATTACCGTTATCGCGCTCGCGCGCATACGTTAGCGCTGGCCTGATAGTTCCTTATTTTCCGGGTTTGGGGTAATAGACGACGCGAGTGCCGCTGATGCGGTCGTGCCAGGTGAGCGATTCCTTGTCCCACAGTTGCCAAAGGAATCCCAGGCCGGCGGGGGCCCAGGAAAGAATTGCCGCAAAAAACCTCAGGCTCGCGGCGGCGATGGTTGGCGTTTCGCCGCTGGCAGTTTCGAGCTGCAAACCCCAGGACTGCATCCCAAGCGTTCGGCCGGAACGCGTCCAGAAACCGACAAAGAATCCATAAACCACGATGACAAGCGTAATGCGGTAGATCGCATTGTCTCCTACCTCCACGGGATCGCCGCCGCGCAACGCGACAAACGGAACTGTGGCAAGAAATAACAGTGCTGCTACCAGCAGCATGTCATACAAGATGGCTGCAAGCCGGCGCATCAACCCAGTGTTTTGCATGTCCTAGAGACTCGCGATAAAGGCGGCCATGCGATTGCGCATGGGTGGGTCGGGAATCTTAGCGAATCCTGCGCCGAAATTGTCGCCACTGATCATTCTACTCCGCCCGTCTTCAGCGCCTTTGCCTGCCGCTTGTAGTCACGACCCAGCCATAACGCAACGACGGCAGATACCAGCGCGAAAGGCACCATCACTATCGCGATACTTGCGATGCCCAGTCCCACGGCAGACAGTAGTTTTATCGTCCAGGTCCCAACGACATCGCCGCCGCGATAGATAGCCGTGTCGATGGCGTTCTTCGTCTTGTATTTTTCCTCGGGTGTTACGACCGAGTAGAGCATGTCAGTGCTCGGCTTGGCGAAGCCGAAACCGAGGCCCCTGCGCACGACGTCGAGAACGGCAACCGCCATCAGCGTAGGTTCCAATGCAAGTACTACAAACCCGATTATCGATGCGAGTGGAAACAGAAACAGGGAGCGGCCAATACCGAATCGCGTAACGACCTGTTTGACAAGAAACATCTGCGCGATAAGTGCCAGCGTGTTCGCCGCGTTGTTCATGTTGGAAAAGAACTGAATGCGAACATCTGGATCCAGGATGGCCGCGCCGATAAGTTCGGCGCGAAACATGTACAAAGCGGTGCCTAGCAGGCTGGCTACCAATGACATCAATGCGATGCCAAGAAAGTACTTTGACGAAAACAGGTGGGTCAATCCTGCGAGAGGGTTGCCGCCGAGCGGTTGCTCGCTTGCAACCGTTTTTTCGATTTCGTCTTCATGTTCGCCATGCACCCAGTCTTTCAGTCGACGAATACAGAGTACGGCAACCAGCAACAGGGCGGCTGACAGGGGTAGCAGGTTCTGAAAACCAATATTGGTAACGAGTGAGCTCGTAATTACACCGCCGATCAGCGCGCCGATGCTGCCACCGGAGGTAATCAACCCGAACAGGCGGCGGCCCTGTTCGCGAGTGTAGATGTCGGCCATAAAACTCCAGAACACCGACACGACAAACAGGTTGAATACACTGAGCCAGATGAAGAATACGCGCCCGAGCCAAATATAGTCTTCGCCCGAGTCCCTCGCCTCGGAAAACACGAACCAGAAAATCAGGATATTCGAAATAAAGAACAGGTAGACCCAGGGCAGGAAAACGCGACGAGGATAGCGTGACGCAACCCAGCCGAACGCCGAGGTGGCAAACATCATTGTCACAAACGTACCGATGAACAGGTACGGAATGGTATCGGGACCGCCACCTATGGCCATTTCTTCCCGAACCGGTCGAATGATGTAATAAGATGACAGGACACAGAAAAAATAGGCGAACGACCACGCTACCGGGATGAATTCCTCGCGCTTGGGGCCGAGTACTTTTTCGATAGCGCCCGGATTCGATTGTGCGGCGGCGGTCGACGTCATGCGACCGATCATATCAACAAGAGGGGAAGATTATGGAAGCAACAGTCTTCGTGACGATCATTGCGTTGCTGCAGTATAGCTATTTCGGGGTCCTCGTCGGGTCTGCGCGAGGCAAGTACGATGTGCCTGCACCCGCACAAACAGGAAACGCTCAGTTTGAGCGCATGAACCGCGTGCATTTGAATACGCTGGAACAGCTCATCGTATTCATTCCTGCACTGTGGATGCACGCGTACTATGCGAATCCGATCTACGGGGCGATCCTGGGCGCCATTTTTATTGTTGGTCGATTCGTCTATCGCGCCGAATATGTGAAGGACCCCGGCTCGAGGTCGCTTGGCTTCAGCATGACGTTTATCCCGTCGGCCGTGTTGCTGACCTGGACGCTGGTTGTCGCAGTAATGAAATTGTTTTGACTACAGCTCTATCCTGCTCTGGCAGTTGTGGCATTCATACCATTTGGACTCATAGCCTGACACTGTCTTGTCAGTGAAGCGCATCCGGATCGCCCGACGCTCTCCGTCGAGGCATTTCTGGCAATAGGGGCCTTCTTTTTGCGCGCCTTCGCCGCGCCAATAAAAGGTTCCATCGAAGTGCATCGAACTCACCAGGTCCGGGTGGCTTTCGAGTTCTTCGAGACGCGCTTGCAGACTCGCGTTTTCTTCGACGAGCTTCAGGGCGTGGCTTTCAAGTTCGAGAACCATCTGGCTTGCGCCAACCAGGTCTGAATCCCTGATTGCGGCGAGGATTTTCTTGCTGGTTTCGATAATGTTCATACAGTGAATTTTATCATCTGCCAGCCCATTTTTTCTCTCGAAAAGACGAGTGTGCCGCTTCGTCGCAGGTCGCAGAGTTGGCTCAATTAACTCAATTCAATCCGAGGTGGTTTACGCGTCCGGGCTGACGATGCCCTCTGATCCAAATCATTTCTGGCGCAAAGCGTCTGTCCAGCAGTTCCCAAGTCCCGTAACAAGCGCGGGAACGGGTGCACTAAAGCCAAGGGCTGCGACTTCAAACGGTCGCTCAGTTATGCCTGGTGTGTTTCACCTGACACCCAGACGCGGGCGGAGCAGACGGTCTCAAAGCCAAGCCCTTCATAAAGGCGGTGACCTGCCGGCGTTGCACCCAGGAAGAAGCGTCGAGCCCCATTTTTGCGTGCCTGCACTATCGCGGTTGACAGCAGCCGCAGGCCGATTCCGCCGCGCTGGCGTGCCGCATCCGTACCCATGGCCCATATGCCACAGGTTTCGCCGTGGTATGTCAGCGTGACGGTTCCCACGGCCTCGCTGTTTATTCTGGCGACGTAAACATCGGCGCCAGTAGTATCAAAGAGAGACGCAGGCAGGGCCCGAAGTACGCTGTCCTTGGGCATGCTATAGGCCGAGGCCATCACATTCGCGCTTGCATCGGCATCTTCGGCGCCCGATGCGCGGACGACCTCGACAGCGCTGTTACCGGCGGGCTCCAGCGGCAGGTCATTGCGCACCATAATCGGGAAATCCACCGCATAGACCAGGCCAAGGTCAGTCGCAATGTCGTCGAACGCGTCGCCGGCCTCGGGGAAGATCATGACAAGGAACGGGAGTTTTCGATCGAGGCACGAGTTCGCCATGCCCCGGAAGTGATCGTGGTCCGCGCCGGCCCCGACAACCAGCATATTCATATCGGCAATAGGTTCGTTAGACAAGACCAGCTGCAAACCGGGTCGGGCAGCGGACTCATAGTGTGCTGCCTCGCTGAGAAACGTAGTGAGGGCGTCATTGGTGAGGCGGCGCAGGACCGCCTCGCTCAGGGCTTTCGATGTAGCGTTCATTAATCTCTTCCTTTCGTTCTCGTTTATTCCGGCCTTTCGCTGACGAATTGAGAAACCTCGTCATACGTCGGCGCATTCAACACACCGGGAAACCTGGTGCAGGTAATAGCCGCCACGGCTGCTGCGAAATCAACCATCTTGTCATCTGTCCACCCCTTCAGGAAGCCATAGACGATTCCCGCTCGGAATGCGTCGCCGCCGCCCGTTGTATCCACAGGATCTATCACGTAAGGCTGAGAATACCTGACCGGCTCGTCTGGTCTCGCGTACCAGACCGGAGCATCGCCGAATGTAAATATTATCAGGCCACCGCCAGCGGCCTGGTAGTCCCTGAACAGCTTCTTGAGATCACGATCCGGATAGTTTTCTCTGATGTATGACTCCGCGACCACTACCGCTGATGAATGCCTGAGCAGCGGGTCGTCATACCTGCAGTCTATTGTTACGACCGGAATACCGGAATTGAAGGCTGTCTCTGCTACGCGAGCGGCAGGGCGTGCAAAGAATGGGTCGAGACACACAACCTTTGCCTGCGTAATGTCGCTTTCCCGTGGCATGTTCCAAGCGGCATCTTCCAGTAGACGACCATAGGTACCGAAAATCGTCCGGGTGCCCGCCGCGGCAAAAACGACCTCCTGCGTGCTCATGTATCCCTCTCTGAGGAGCAACCGCGACGTATCGATCTGATAGCCAGATAACAAGGCTTTCGTGCGCTTGCCGTTTTCGTCTGCACCCAGCCAGTTGCCGTCCAGTTTTACCGGCACTCCCAGGCGAGCGAGGACGATCGAGGAATTTGCAGCCTCGCCTCCCGTCATGTGTCGAAAGTCGTTAATTTCTGCGTAACCTTCGGGCGATGGAAAGCTGCCGCGGATACTGTACAGCGTGCTTGATGAGACCACACCATAGGCGTAAACAGCGTGAGGCTTCATTGCTCGGTACTCCTTCCTGGCAGTCAAAGTGTCTTTAATTACCGCGTAGGGTCACAGGCCGTCAATCGGTGCGAGAATTGCCGGCAATACATGAAGAACGAAGTCGATAGAGAAGTGCGCCACTATCGCCGCAATCAGGCCGCGCTGCCAGAACAGCTAAGCGCACACTATGCCAACCAGCGTATTGCCCGGCATCGTTGCACCGAAGCCGACTGCCATTGTCGGTTTTGAGTATACACATCGGTGACGGGTGGCTTCCGAGGTGAAAGCGGTCATTCGTAAACCGCCGTCAGGGAAAAGCCTGGGACGAACAAAAAAGGGCCCGCACGAGGCGGGCCCTTGTTCGTTTGGCACTCCCTAGGGGATTCGAACCCCTGTTACCGCCGTGAGAGGGCGGCGTCCTAAACCACTAGACGAAGGGAGCGTAGTGGCCGGTCCGTCTGAACCGGGGGCGCTATTATACGGCTCGGGCGCTGCTGCTCAAGCCAAATTTTGAATATTTTCAGTGTTGTGGGGATACGGCCTGCGTTGCTGTTATCATACGGCGCCAACAATGACTCGCAGACGGATTAGCTGTTGAAGAAGAACCCGAAGTACGGGTCGAAAGAACCAAGAATAATCGCCAGGGCGGATCACAACGTCACTCGGGCCGAGTTTTCCAAAAGCGCACTCAAGGTTCTGTACCGACTGAACAAGGCGGGCTATGAGGCTTTCCTCGTCGGCGGCTGCGTGCGCGATGCCATGCTCGAACTGCATCCGAAGGACTTCGATGTGGCCACGAACGCGACGCCGGAGGAAGTAAAGGCGCTGTTTGGAAACTGCCGCTTGATTGGCCGTCGTTTTCGTCTGGCGCATGTGCGCTACGGGCGCGAGATTATCGAAGTTGCGACGTTCCGGGCTGCCGCCATCAGTGAACACGACGATCATCACAGCGATGACGAAGGGCGCATCCTGCGGGATAACGTCTATGGTTCCATTGACGAGGATGTCTGGCGGCGTGATTTCACGTGCAATGCGCTGTATTACAACATTGCCGATTTCAGCATTTGGGATTACACGGGCGGGTTCGAGGACGTCATGCGGAAACGCATCGTGTTGATCGGCGATCCCGAGATGCGCATGCGAGAGGATCCGGTACGTATGCTGCGCGCAATCCGCTTTGCTGCCAAGCTGGGTTTTGAAATCGACGAGCCGGTCATCAGGTCGATCGATCATCACTCACATTTGTTGACCAATGTCCCTGCGGCGCGCCTTTTCGACGAGTTCCTGAAGCTGTTCCAGGCAGGTAATGCCGAGCGAACCTTCGATCTGTTGCACGACCATGGCCTGTTTCGCGAGATGTTCCCGGCGACAGACGAAGAGCTCGCGAAGGACGCTGACTTCATGCGTTTCACGCGTGCGGCATTGCAGAACACGGATCGCCGCGTGCAAGAGGGTAAGTCCGTAACACCGATGTTCCTGCTCGGCGTGTTCCTGTGGCTGCCAGTCAAGAGGCTGGCGGAGATCCGGCGTTCGGAAGAGAAGATGTCTGAATCACAGGCACTGAGCCTTGCATCGTATGAAATCGTGGCGCAGCAGCAGCGCCGTATTTCTATTCCGAAACGGTTCACAGTGCCGATGCGGGAGATGTTGTCTCTGCAGCCCCGTTTCGAATTCAAGCGCGGCAAACGCGCGATGAAACTTCTCGACCACCGGCGTTTTCGTGCGGCCTACGATTTCATGCTATTGCTGGCTGAAGTCGGTCTCGGCAACCAGGAAACAGCAAAATTCTGGACCGATGTGCAGTTACAGTCAGCCGAAGAGCGGGCACAGAGCTTCCAGATCGGCCAGTCGCCAGACAAAAAGAAACGCCGTACACGGCGCAGGCGACGCAAAAACCCCGCGCAAAACCAATGAGCCGCATGAGCCGTTGGTGTCCGGCGTACATAGGCATCGGCAGCAATCTCCAAGGGCCCGTAAAACAGATCGAGAATGCGACAGATCTGCTCGCGAACATTCCCCGGACACGACTTGTCTCCGTATCGTCGAAGTACCGTTCTGCGCCGTTTGGCGGTGTCGAGCAGCCGGATTTCGTCAACGCGGTCGCTGCTGTGCTGACTCGCCTTTCGCCACTGGAACTCCTGGCTGCGTTGCAGGACATCGAGGCCCGCCAGGGCCGTGAGCGCAACGACACGCGCTGGGGGCCGCGTGTCCTCGATCTTGACCTCCTGGTCTATTCCGACCAGGAAATCGATGAACCAGGCCTTACGGTTCCCCATCCGGGCATTGGTGAGCGAAATTTTGTATTGTTACCCCTCGGAGAGATCGCGCCGGAACTTGTGGTCCCTGGCTTGGGCAGGGTCGCTGGTATCCCGGTCAGTATGGAAGAGCCGAGCGTGTCTCGCATCACCTGAAGGAAACCTGTGTCCGTTAGCCCGCTGAAATCATCAGCCAAGTCATCGCGCTACATCGCCATCGAGGGACCGATTGGCGTTGGCAAGACAGCCCTGGCGAAACGGCTTGCCGAGAACCTGTCTGCCGACCTGGTACTCGAGGAAGTGGAGGAGAATCCGTTTCTCGAGCGTTTCTATCGCGACGGGCGTTCAGCCGCGCTGCCGGCACAGATGTTTTTCCTGTTCGCTCGGGCGAGGCAGATTGAAGACCTGCGTCAGTCGGATTTGTTTTCGAGTGTTCGGATATCCGACTACCTGTTCACCCGCGACCGTCTTTTTGCGGAGCTGAACCTGGATGCCGAGGAGCTGAAGCTGTACGACCAGATTGCAGACAACCTGGCCGTCGACGCACCGGTGCCGGACCTCGTGATCTATCTTCAGGCATCGGTCGATGCCTTAATGCAAAGGCTTGTCCGGCGCAACTCGAGTTACGATCGTTATGTGGACAGGGCCTATCTCGAGAGACTGACTGACGCTTACGCACGGTTCTTTCACGCCTACGATGAGGGCCCGCTCCTGATTGTTAATGCGTCGCAGATTGATCCAGTCAATAATGATGCGGACTTCGAACAGCTATTCCAGCAAATCGAACGCACAACGGGCGGGCGCCACTTCTTCAATCCAGTAGCGGCGGCATTGGCCTGACAGGTTAACTCTCATGTACACCCAGCTTGAACAACGGGGCATGCCGGAGCCTCCGGTTAATGTATCCACTTTGCGCACGATGAAAGCGGATGGCGAGCCGATCGCCTGCCTGACGGCGTACGATGCCAGCTTTGCAGCACTCGTCGATGCGGCGGGAACTGACCTGGTCCTTGTTGGTGATTCACTGGGGATGGTCATTCAGGGGCACGATACGACGGTTCCGGTGACTGTCGATGACATCATCTACCACTCGAAGATGGTTGCGCGCGGGTTGCGGCGCGCGTTTCTCGTCGCTGACATGCCGTTCATGAGCTACACGAAACCTGTCCAGGCGCTCGACAATGCAGTCCGCCTCATGCAGGAAGGCGGAGCCATGATGGTCAAGCTGGAAGGCGGCGATGGCCAGGTACAGATCGTCGAGCATCTTGCTCGCCACGATATTCCGGTCTGTGCACACCTTGGATTGAAGCCGCAGTCGGTTCACAAGATCGGCGGTTTCAAGGTTCAGGGCAGGGACCCGGACCAGGCTCGGGATATGCTTGGCTCGGCACAGCGTCTGCAGGACGCAGGGGCCGATATCGTGCTGCTGGAGTGCGTACCGAACGAGGCTGGAAAGTTGATTACCGGATCGCTGGACGTGCCGGTCATCGGGATCGGCGCGGGTCCGGATGTTGATGGCCAGATCCTGGTCCTGTACGACATCCTCGGCATTACCCAGGGTCGAACACCGCGGTTCGTCAAGAATTTCCTGACAGGGTGCGATTCGCCGCTCGTCGCGTTGCAATCCTATGTGCGGGCCGTGAAGGACAGATCCTATCCAGAGCCGGAGCATTGCTTCTCATAGCAGGTCATAGTCGAACGTGTTGGTAGTACATACAAAACAGGAAATGGCCGAACAAGTGGCTGAGTGGCGTCATCATGACGAACACATCGCGCTCGTGCCGACGATGGGTAATTTGCATGCCGGGCACCTGGCGCTGGTCGAGTTGGCGCGCGAACACGCTGAGCGGGTCGTTGTCAGCATTTTCGTAAACCCGACGCAGTTTGGCGAGGGTGAAGATTTCGAGGCCTATCCGCGCACGCTCGAGCGTGACAAGCGACACCTGAAAAAGACTTCTGCGGATCTTATTTTTGCGCCCAGTATCGAAACCGTGTACCCGTTCGGACTCGAAATGGCGACGAAGGTATCGGTGCCCGGTCTGACGCAGAACTTCTGCGGTGCAGTGCGCCCGGGGCACTTCGATGGTGTGACCACGGTTGTCGCGCGACTGTTCGCGATGGTGCAACCCGACGTTGCTGTCTTCGGACAGAAGGACTACCAGCAGCAACTCGTGTTGCGCCATATGGCCAAGGACATGAGTTTGCCAATCAGCATAATTACCGGTAACACCGTGCGTGACGATGACGGCCTCGCACTGAGTTCGCGCAATAGCTATTTGTCCGAGGAGGAGCGCGCACGAGCTCCGCTGCTGTATGAGGCGCTTACATCGGTGAGTAGTGAGCTGCAAAACGGGCGTCGAAATTTTGAGGAACTCGAAGCATCGGCAATTGCCCGGCTTTGCGACTCAGGATTCGATATTGATTATTTTTCCATTCGCCGCGCGCAGAACCTGGAGGTTCCGGATCGCGACTGCGATGACCTCGTCGTCCTCGTTGCCGCGAAGCTTGGGGGCACTCGTCTGATTGATAACGTCGTCGTTACGATTTAACGACTACTCGCAGGATCACTAATTTGAAACCCTGTCGCGGCCTGCATTTTTGGCTCTATAGAGCGCCGCATCGGCGTCGCGTATCAGTGATTCGAGGGTGCCCTGCGGCGTCAGTTCCGCGACGCCCATCGAAATTCTGATCGGAATCTGTATCAGTGAATCCATTGCGTCGCTGGTTCCACCGCGTATTTTTTCCAGTACCCGCTCGCCTATTTCGGTGGCCTGTTTATAATCGACGTCCGGAAGCAACACCGCGAATTCATCGCCGCCGTAGCGAACCAGCAGGTCGCGCGGCCGGAAGTGCTGTCGCAGGATTTTCGAGACCGTGGCGAGTGCCCGATCACCGGCAATGTGCCCGAACATATCGTTGAACTGTTTGAAGTTGTCGATATCGATCATCATCAGTGCGACAGGTTTCTTCTTCTCGATGCAACGGGCGACTTCCTTCGGATAAAGGTCCTCCATCGCATGACGGTTGGCGAGGCTGGTCAATGCGTCCGTGGTTGCATGTCGCTCGAACTTTCGAATCTCGCCGTAGCTGTCTGCGATTACACGGTTGTGGCTTCGGACGCGTTCTGACAGCACGACAAGCAGGTTTTTTGCGAATTCGTGTGATGCATCGACCATGTCCCACAGCACGGACTGATGTATCAGGAGCAGGTGCGTATTCTCGGCAGCGATCACGTAGGCGGACGGGTCACGGTCCTCGATGATCGACATTTCGCCGACACATTCGCCCGTTTCCATGGTTGCCAATATGGGTGCCTCGGGTGAGCCCACGTGGACATTCAGGCTGCCGGACAGGACGACGAATACGTGTTCGTTTTTATGGCGGGGGGACAGGAGGTGCTCACCTTTTTCGAGGTCGCGGCGCTCGCAGCGCTGCAGTAGGCCTTGAAGATCATCGGGATAGACGCCCTTGAACAGATCGAGGCTGTTCAGCAACGAGCGCTTGTAGTCCGAGTTTGTGGCGAGCGATTTCTGCATCCTGACATTATCAGGGGCTGAGGGCATCAGAACTGCCGACCAGAACACAGTCTGTGGATTGAACTGCGTCACTTAATCGTTCGCGCAAAGCGCCTGGCGGGCTGCCTCAAACTCAGACCGGTCTTCCGCAGACGGCTCCGGGTACCGCAAGCCGATAGTCTGCAGTGTATTAATGATGATATCTGCGACTCGGGCCCGCATGTATGACTTGTCGTCCGCCGGAATGGCGTACCAGGGCGCCCAGGGTCTCGACGTCGCATTCAGTGCGGATTCGTAGGCGCGCATGTACGCGTCCCAGTGGCGGCGCTCCTTCACATCGTTGGGCTCGAATTTCCAGTTCTTTTCCGCCTCATCCAGACGCGACAGAAATCGTCGTTTCTGCTCCTCTTTCGACACGTTGAGCCAGAACTTCAGGATGACTGTGCCATTTCGCGCAAGATGCTCTTCCTGTTGACGAATAGATGTGAGCCGTTCGTCCCAGATCGTCTGCATGTTTATCTCACCCGGGAGTTTCTGGTAGCCGAGAATCGTGGGGTGAACGCGCACAACGAGGACCTCTTCGTAGTGGCTGCGATTGAAGATGCCAATGCGGCCACGTTCTGGCAGACGGCACGTCGTGCGCCACAAGAAGTCGTGATCGAGTTCCAGGCTCGAGGGCTTCTTGAAACTGAAGACCTGGCAACCGGAGGGGTCAACTCCCTGCATGACCGAGCGGATCGTGCTGTCCTTGCCCGCCGCGTCCATGGCCTGGAAGATCAGCAGGATCGCATGCTTGTCGCCGGCGGCAAGTACGCGCTGTAATTTGTTCAGGTCTTCTGTACGCCGGCGTCGATGCTTGCCTTTGTGCCGTTTACCGCTCGTCAATGGCACGGTGCTGGCGTCGGCGACCTTGAACGTGCCGTCGAAAGGAACCCGGTACTCGGAATCAGGGGCTGCAAACATCATCGGTCTCCATGTTTTTTTCATCATGTTGCGCGAGCGCCCAGTCGACATGCTCGGCAACGAGATCCGCTTCGCCATGCTGCCGTGACTTGAGCGCGGTCATTACCTCGGGCGTGGTCCTCGCATTGCCGAGCGCAACCGCAATATTGCGCAACCATTGCTGGTAGCCGATGCGGCGTATTGCGCTGCCTTCTGTCCGGGCCAGCCACGTTTCTTCGTCCCAGGCGAACAGGTCGGTGAGTTCGGCCGTGTCAAGTTCATGTCGCGGCGTGAAGTCAGCCTCGGAAGTCAGTCTGGCGAACTTGTTCCAGGGGCAAAATAACTGGCAATCGTCACAGCCATAGATGCGATTGCCGATGGCCTTGCGAAATTCGAGCGGAATCGGTTCTTTCGATTCAATGGTGAGATAGGAAATACAGCGCCGCGCATCAAGCGAGTAGGGCGCGACGATTGCTTTGGTCGGACAGACATCGATACACGCTGTGCATGATCCGCAGTGCGACTCTTCCGCCTCATCCGCGGGCAGCGGCAAGTCTGTGTAGAGTTCGCCGAGAAAGAACCAGGAACCTTCGCTGCGGTTGATGAGGTTCGTGTGTTTCCCAACCCAGCCCAGCCCGGCTTTCTCGGCGATGGCCTTTTCGAGAACGGGTGCACTGTCGACGAAGACGCGGCAGCCAAACTCGCCGACGCGCTCCTCGATGCGGCGCGTCAGCGCGCGCAGTCGGCCGCGCATGACTTTGTGATAGTCGCGCCCCAGCGCGTATCGAGACACGTAAGCGCGAGAATCGTGATCCAGCAATCGCATCGCCTGTGCCTGCGGCTCCGGCAGGTAGTCCATGCGCACGGAGATGACGCGAATGGTGCCCGGTACGAGTTCTTCAGGGTGGCTGCGTTTACTGCCATGTCGCTCCATGTAGTGCATGGAGCCGTGAAACCGCGCGGCGAGCCAGTCTTTCAGCCGGGTTTCTGCGGTCGCCAGGTCGATGTCGCTGATACCGGCTTGCTGAAAGCCGAGTTCACGACACCAGCCAACGATCTCATCCCTGAGCGCCGTCATATCGGTATTGCCGTATTGGTCGTGAATGCTGGTCAATGTAAGTTCCTGATTGGCTGACAGTATAATCATGACCATGCGAAGCCTGCCGACAAACATTTACTCCGTTGCCGCCGTACGTGAGACCGATCGCACAACGATCGAGGATCATGGTGTTCCCGGCTACACGCTGATGTCCCGCGCCGGCGAAGCTGCCGTGCGCGAGGCACGGCGCGCTTTTGGGGCAGCAAATCGATGGCAAATCGTCTGTGGCGCCGGCAATAACGGCGGCGACGGTTACGTCGTCGCGCGCATCGCGGCGCAGGAAGGTACCGTTGTTTCAGTTCTGACGCTGGTCGACCCGGAGAAACTAAGCGGTGACGCAGCGATTGCTTACCAGGATTATGTTGCGGATGGCGGGTTGGTGTCGCGCTGGTCAGGTGCACTGGATGTCGGGGCGGATCTGCTGGTTGACGGAATGCTGGGTAGCGGACTCGAGCGTGACGTCGGCGGCGAGTTTGCGCACGCGGTCGCGGCGTTCAATGCTCATGCCGCGCCCACATTGGCGTTGGACATCCCTACTGGCATTAATGGCGATACCGGGCAGGTACTCGGATGCGCTGTTCACGCGGATCTTACGGTGACCTTTGTAGGCCTGAAATCGGGTTTGTTCCTGGGCGATGCGCCCGCTTACTGCGGTGAAATACGGTTCGCCGGGCTTGATATCCCGGAGGCGTATCGAGAAGGCATAGAGCCGGTGTACCGGCGGATCGACGACGAACTGCTGGCTGGTGCACTCAGACCGCGTCCGCGATCGGCTCACAAGGGTGACTTTGGCCATGTGGTCATTGTGGGTGGCGGGGAAGGCATGCCGGGCGCTGTACGCCTGGCCGGCGAGGCGGCATTGCGGACCGGGGCGGGACGAGTAAGCATTGCGACACATCCCTCGCACGCGGCGATCCTGGTCGCCTCCCGGCCTGAGCTGATGTCACACGCCGTAGCAAGCGCTGCTGACCTCGAGCCATTGCTTGAAAAAGCGGATGTTTTGGCGTTTGGTCCGGGACTGGGGCAATCCGCCTGGGCTCATGAAATGTTCACGCGCGTTGCCGCGGAAACGAAGCCCGCTGTCTGGGATGCCGATGCACTCAATTTGCTGGCGGCCAGCCCGGCAGCGGTCAACAATCGGGTCATTACGCCGCACCCGGGAGAAGCGGCTACACTGCTGGGACTGTCCACGAAAGACGTTCAAGCAGCCCGACCGGCCGCGTTGGTCGCGCTTGTCGAAAAATACGGGGGTACCGCTGTACTTAAGGGCGCAGGATCGCTGATTTCGTCGTCCGGGTCTGTCCCGATGTTGTGCACTTCCGGCAATCCGGGCATGGCTTCGCCTGGAATGGGGGACGTACTGACCGGAATAGTGGCCGCACTGCTCGGGCAGGGCCTCGACCCCGAACAGGCCGCGGCGGCTGGCGTTGAGATCCATGCGCGCGCGGGCGATCGGGCCGCATTGGCCGGGGAGCGCGGACTGATCGCATCGGACCTCATGCTCGAACTCAGAACAGTCCTCAATCCATGAAGCACTTTCTGTCGGACGAAGCGGCCACCATTGCCTTCGGACAAGCGGTTCTCGATGCGCTGCCCGCCGACCTGGCCGGCTGGACGTTGTTACTCAGGGGCGAACTGGGCGCCGGAAAATCAACATTTGCGCGGGCCCTGATCCGGGCGGCGGGCCATGAGGGGCCCGTGCCGAGCCCGACGTACACACTCGTCGAGCCCTATTCGCTTTCGAGGGGGAATATATATCACGTTGATTTATATAGGGTTTCAGACGAGGAGGAGCTGCGGTATCTCGGCTGGAACGAGCTGGACAACGGCTGCCGCATTGTCGAGTGGCCCGATCGTGCGCCGGGCATAACTGATCAGGCGGATCTGTCGCTCACGCTCACCTATGACGGGGAGGGCCGAACCGCTGAT
>JBFFOS010000011.1:0-30430 GCA_041574375.1 Woeseiaceae bacterium | reverse complement strand
GATGGCCCAGGCGGCGGCATTGCGTACATTTTGGGCGTTCTTCTTCTTGTTGGAGGTGTCGGAGTAACAGTATCGGGATTACTAGGTCTTGTTCCAAGAATTAAATCGCTCGCGTAATTGCGCGACCAAATATCCTGCTTTGCTTAAGGGGCACCATCTATGTTGATGGAAGGTATTGGGGCCATAGTGATCGCCGCGTGGATGATAAAGCAGGGTATGGGGCCCGGTGAGTCAATCATGATTGTTCTCGGACTACCCGTTCTGTTATTTGGTGTAGTGCTGACTATTATTGGCGCAGCAAAGTCGTAATTTGGACTGCGTTGTTTCTGGTCTTTCTGATCGCAACTTTGGTTTTGATCCAACTTGCTTCCTAGTTGTCTCCTTCTGGCCGTTAGCCGAAGATGGGATAGAATGTCTAATGTCATCGTAGTCCCGGGAGACACCATGAAACAGAATGTTCACAACATCGAGCGCGTTGTTCGCGTCATTGCCGGACTGGCCATCATCAGCTTGGTATTCATCGGGCCGCAGTCAGCCTGGGGTTGGCTGGGAGTGATTCCATTGACAACCGGAATCATCGGGTGGTGTCCCCCATACGCGCTATTTGGATTCAGCACGTGTAAGAAGCCTTAGAAAGCGCACATTGATCGACCATTGATCTGGCCGCGCTGACTAGTCCGGTCTAAATACCTGGACCATGCCGGTAAATCTGGACAAAGTGTTGAACATAGGTTCCAACTAAAAAAGGGCAGCCGAAGCTGCCCTTTCCCGCATAGAATCTTGTGCGTATTACTCGCCCGAGTCTTCCTCGTCTGCGTGATAATGACCGACATCCGTCTCGGCTTCATCTATGAGGCTGCGATACTCGGCCATCAGTTCACCGGCGGCTTCCCTACTGCCTTCCTGTTCGGCAAGTGCGGCATACCACTTGATGTTATTCGGCGAGCGATACCACTCAAGATCGGCCATGCCACCCTCGAGGTCCCATACGAAGAGCGCATCCCACTCGCCAGTCTGGTAGTGAATGACGCCGAGTGGGCCCGGCGTGCCGGCCTTTTCTCCTGCTGGCATGAAATGCTCAGCTATGATTTCAAAAGCCCGTTCACGCTTGCCAGGCTTGAATTTGACTAACGTCGAGCTAATGTAATGCGCGTCGTCACCTTGCGTCATCGGACCATCTTCGTCCTCCTGAGCAGATGCCGGAACGGCGAACATTGAAAGAGCTGCAGAAACGGCCAGTACCTTACCCCATTTAATTATTTGCATTGTGTATCCCCTATCTCGTTATTTTTTGGTCTTGCGGGTGGCTACAGCATAAACAGATATAACCGAAACACAATTCATAGTTGAAAAAAATGAAGTCACCGGTCCCCGCAAAGTGCCCACCAGGGATGACCTTCCGCTCCTTTTGTTCGGCCGGTTTCGGTGTATGCTGAAAGTCTTGAAATGACCCGATACGGTCGTTGTGAAGCCAGAGCAGACGCGTTGGCCGAAGCCGATTTCATTTTGAGTAAAGAGCTATCACCATTCAGCGTAGTCCATGATGCAATTCGAGTACACGGCGACACGGCGGTGGTTATCGATGTCTCTTAGACAGGCAAAACCAAGTTCACAGGGATTGCGATCAAGCGGGATGGGCAATGGCGCGTAATTTTGGAGACGTTTTCAAGAGTGGAATCGCCTTATCGAGGGTGGGGTTGCCGGCTATGTACAATATCACCTGACAGCCCCGGGATTCGACGATGATTTCACTTGCAGCAAGGTTGTCATCGCTTTTGATAAGCGTGGCGATACTCGTTGTTGGCCATGGCCTGCAGCTGGCATTGCTGCCGATTCGGGCGGATGCACTCGGCTGGTCCGACATACAGATAGGCCTTACCGGTTCATCTTATTTCGCCGGACTCCTGTCCGGTTGTCTTACCATCCCGCACCTGGTGAGAAGGGTTGGGCACATTCGCGTCTTTACGGTTTTGACTGCGATTACGACCGCTGCCCTGCTGGGTATAGCGTTGCTGGATAACATTCTCGCCTGGATCATACTCAGGCTTCTAATTGGCTGGTCGATTGCGGGGCTCTATCTCGTGATCGAGAGCTGGCTGAACGAAGAGGTTGACAATCGGCAACGTGGATCACTGGTCTCCCTATACACTGTGACGGTACTGCTGGCGATGGCAATCGGCCAGTTACTGTTGAACACAGCTTCTCCAAGCAGCTTTCAAATCGTTATTCTTGCTGCATTGTTTGTCGTCATCGCCGCAATACCCATTGGCCTTACGCCTGTTATTCAACCAGACCCCATTCCAAAGGCAACTTTCTCGCCACTTGCTGTATTGCATACGTCACGTGTTGCGGCTGTTGCTTCTTTTGTAAGCGGGGTCGTCACCGGGTGCTACTACGGTCTTGGCCCGTTGTACGCCAAGCTTTTGGCTCTTGATATTTTTTCGATCAGTATCGTGATGGCCTCGGGAGTGCTCGGCGGCGCAGTGTTTTTATGGCCGGTCGGTCGCCTCTCAGATAGAGTGGATCGCCGTGTGGTCATCCTCATGTCGATGGCAGGGGCAATTGCAGCTTGTGTACTGACCTTTATCGTATCGGTCGACTACCTGCCATTCCTGTTCTTTCTATTCGGCGGCTGCATAATGCCAATATATGCCCTGTCGCTCGCCCATGCCGCAGACAATGTCGACCACTCCTTCCTGGAAGTCGGCACAGGCATTCTCATTATGAATGCGACGGGCGCAATTGTTGGGCCGACCATTGCTTCACTCTTCATGCAATTCCTGGGCGCGCCTGCATTCTTCGGATTCTGTGGTGGAATACTTCTGCTCGGCGCAGCAACCGTGGCAATTCTTATCAGGCAACACGCGGCCAGGCGGCCGCATTTTGCGCCGTTCGAGATGGCGACCACGGCCGCAGCGCAAGGCGCCGTCGAATTCGATCCGAGAAGCGACGCAAAGCATGAAGCGGATAATGAATTGCCCTAGCTTCCCGGTTCCATCAGATTGTCTCGAGCGGCCACCCTTGACCACGTTCCGCTGTCTAGTCTGATAATTCCCCAAAACCCTCCGGCGGCCTCCTGTGGAGGGTTTTTTGCTCGTAAGCGTACGCGAGCTCGATCAGCATGCCTTCGGCGTACGGGCGCCCGACAATCTGCAGGCCCGTGGGCAACCTGTCCTGCCAATAGCCCATTGGGACGGTTACTGCCGGAAGGCCTGCGTCCGGGACCAGCCATTGACTGTTGTCGCCTTTGTATTCCTCTACTGCAGCATCAATAGGCGCAGGCGGATTGGACCAGGTTGGGTAGATCAATGCGTCCAACCGGGCGTTATCCATTGCCTCTATTGCATTGGCGAGTAGCTGGTTTCGTGCGCCATCGTCGGGCCAGGTCAGACAAGGTTCTTCCCAGTCGTCGGGTATGACGTCCAGCGGGAATTTGGCATAGAAATCGAAATTCTCTCTCGACTCAGGAGCAAGCTGCCCGGTTTTGAGGACTTCATTGACATCCACAAACGGTGGATCCGGGAGTGTCTTCAGATACTGACCGACATCGTATCTGAATCGTCCACACCATCCAATTGACTCTGTAATTTCATTGAAGTCATCGATCTCTACCGGGTCTATGATGATTGCTCCCGCCGCAGCCATATCGTCAATCGCGGCGTAGAACAACTCAAGAATTTCTTCGTCCGCATCGTCATGATCGACGAGGAAGCGGAAAACGCCGAGGCGTTTCCCTTCGAGTCCGTTCGCCCTCAGAAATTTCGTGTAGTCCGGTTCTCGCTTGTTGGGAAGAGTAAGCGGGTCAGACGGGTCGAAGTCGGCCACGACATCAAACAGGCGTACACCGTCCTCGACGGTTCGAGTCATGGGTCCGGCGATATCGCGATCGAAGGCCAGCGGAATGACGCCGTCACGACTGGTCAAGCCGATGGTGGATCGAATTCCGAACAGGGCCAGGTGTGACGAAGGACCGCGGATCGAATTCCCGGTATCGCTGCCCATTCCCGCAACACCCATGCTCGCGGCGACGCCCGACGCCGTGCCCCCGGAGGAGCCTGCAGGCACAAAGTTGATGTCGTATGCATTGGCAGTTCTGCCGTAAGAGGAAGACACGGTCTGCCTGGGGCTGAACGCCCACTCAGCCATGTTCGTCTTGGCCAGGACGATCGCGCCCGCCTCACGGAGTTTGCGGATCATGAATGCGTCGTCGGGAGGGTAGCTGTCCTTCAAAGCAATAGACCCACCGGTTGTAGCCATGTCGTGGGTGTCGAAATTGTCTTTGATCAGGAGAGGCGCGCAGAACAGTTTGGGCAGGGTCTCCCCGTTCTGTAAGGCGCGATCCACTTTCCTGGCTTTTTGCACGGCCCTCGGGTTGATGACGGTAATGGCGTTGACTCCGCGTGCCTGGTCATACGTCTGGATTCGATCGATATATCCATTCACAACGTCCTCGCATGATGCGTCACCGGATACGACCGCATCCTGGATATCTGCGATTGTCGCTTCGACGAGTGAGGGCTTGATACCCGGTTCGGCATTGCAGGCAACCAACAAGCCCAAGGCGGCGACGAAAGCGCATCTAGCGAAATGAACCATTTGTGCTCCTGAAATGACTTGTTAACTTTCTGGTTACTGGCACGCCGTTGTCAGTCTATCACCGGGCTATGTTTTGTCGGGACCGCGACCGTCTGTCCGGCTAGCCATGGCCGCGAGGCCTTTCTGCAGTGACCTGTTATGATTCACGAAAAACCGGCCAGGGGATGCAATGAAACTGAGAAATAACGCGGTAGTCGCCATACTTGTTTTGCTCGTTGGCTGCGGCTCGGCCGAGGACGCGACAATACCGGCGGAAAGCGCTGTCTCGCAGAACGAATTTTTCGATTCTGCCGTCCAGAAAATAACCACAGCGTATTTTTCGCACGTACCGGAGAGTGCGACGGCACTTGGTATTCCCGAAACATTGGTGCCTGGCACCGGTCAACAGATGATGGATCGCTCGGTTGCGGGCAACGCACTCCGCAACGAGGCATTCGAAGCGGCGCTCGCGGGGTTAAAGTCTGTTGACGCGGCGGCGCTAAGCGCGGACCGACAGCGCACATACGCGGTCCTCGTAACCCTTTTTGATGGCGCATTGTCACCGTCACGGGTTGTGAACTACGGCACCACGGCAGGTGCGTGGTCGCTGTGGTACCTGCCATACCCTATCACCCAGAATTCTGGCCCTACTGTCGATATTCCGAATTTCCTGAATTCACAACAGCCGGTCACGACTGCGGAGGAAGCCGAGGCTTATCTCGTCAGGCTCGCAAGCGTCAAGGACGCGCTGGCCGGGTCGCTGGAAAGCTACAGGCACGGCGTCGAGCAGGGCGCGATCCCGCCTGATTTTATCGTGGAAAAATCCCTCGCGGTCGTTGAGGCCTTCATCGAGCCCGAGGCGGGCCGTAACGTGCTGTACCTGTCTTTTGTGGAAAGACTGGAGCAGGCAGGGATAGCAGACGCTCAGAGCTACGCGGATCGCGCATTGAAGATCATTGATGCGGAAGTGATTCCGGGCTACCAGAAGATTGCCGATTACATGGCAGAAATACGATCATCAGCGCCGCATGATGCGGGTCTGTGGCGTCTGCCAAATGGCGAGGCTCTTTACGCCGCGATGATTCGACACATGACGGACTCCAACCTGACGGCTGATGAAATTCACCGAACGGGCCTCGACGAAGTCAACCGGATAACCTCGCAAATGGACGCGATCCTGCGCGCCGAGGGCTACACGGACGGCAGCGTCGGTGAGCGCATGCAGAAGCTCAATGTCGAGGAACGTTTCCTGTACTCCAACGATACCGCTGGCAAAGAAAAACTGCTTAACGACGTGCGTGGCTATGTGGATGGGATGAACGCAGAGTTGCCCAACTGGTTCCGACGGTTGCCTGAGCACAAGGTAGAAGTACGCATGGTTCCGGAATTCAGCCAGAATTCTGCACCGATCGGATACTACAACAATCCTGCGCCGGACGGGTCACGTCCCGGCTACTACTTCATTAATCTCCGCGATACTGCATTGCACCCGAGCTGGACGTTGCCCACCTTGAGTTATCACGAGGCAGTTCCCGGGCATCACCTGGACGGTGCGACGGCGATGGAGCTCGACGTGCCATGGATTGTCAAGGCACTGGGATCAAATACCAGTGGTGAAGGCTGGGCTCTCTATGCAGAACGCCTGGCGGCAGAGATGGGAATGTACGCGGCCGACCCATACGGCGATCTCGGTCGTTTGCAGGCTGAGCTGCATCGTGCCGTTCGACTGGTGACGGATACAGGCATGCATGCGAAAAAATGGAGTCGCGAGCAGGCAATTGAGTACATGGTTGAAACTGAAGGTCTGGATGAGGCGACGGCGACGTCCGAGATCGAACGTTACGTGGTTTGGCCTGCCCAGGCGCTCGGCTACAAGCTCGGTCAGCTAAAAATTATCGCGTTGCGTGAGAGGGCGCAGGAAGCGTTTGGCGACGCATTTGACATGCGTGATTTCAACCAGCAAGTGCTTGACGTCGCGTCGACACCATTGCCGTTTATCGAGGCCACGGTGATTAGCTGGATCTTGTCAACGTCCGGGTGACGGCGTCGAGCCGGCACTGTTGCATTCGCCTTTTCGGCTACAGCCGCCGCACTTCTGCGATCGTTTTGCCCCATCGGGGTCGTGTTTCTCCAGCCACAACTGGAAGATCGCCCAGAACGCGCATAGCGCAACCACGGCGAGTAGTGAGATAAGATTGGTCATCGTCATCTGACTCGGTTCCTTCAGGTTGTGCTGAAAAGTCCGGCGAATCCCATAAACGCCATCGACAGTATGCCAGCTATGATCAGGTTCATCGCCGTGCCCTTGATGAGTTGCGGAATGTTGGACAACTCCGATTCTTCACGCAGGCCGGCAAGCAGCACCAGCGCGAGAGTAAATCCAATACCGGCGCCGAGGGCATAGACAATGCCTTCCCAGAATCCGTAGCCGCGATTCGTCGCGAAGATCGCGAGCCCGAGAATGGCGCAATTTGTCGTGATCAGCGGCAGGAATATTCCCATGGCCCTGAACAGGGCGGGACTCAATTTTTTGATCAGCATCTCGATGAACTGAACGGTGCTGGCGATTACCACGATGAAACAGATTAGCCTGAGGTAAGGGGCATGAATCAGTATGTAGGTATTCAGGACCCAGGCACAGACCGCTGTCACCAGCATCACGAAGGTGGTTGCGAGACCGAGACGTGCGGATGTTTCCAGCGAATTGGAAACCCCGAGGAAGGGGCACAGCCCAAGGAAGTAAGTCAGCACAAAGTTGTTGACGAGCAACGCGCTAATGAAGACCCAGAGGAGATTGTCCATCAGTTGCCACCTCTCTCTGCCGCGGCCACATCTTCGAGGAACTCATCCTTTTTGAATTTGAACCAGTTGAAGAACAGCAGGATGACCCCGAGTGTCAGGAAGCCGCCCGGTGGCAATATCATGATGACCCAGGGCTCGAAATTTTCGCCGAAGAGTTTTATTCCGAACAGCGCGCCGTCACCGAGAATCTCCCGCACAGCGCCGAGTGAAAACAGTGCCAGCATGAACCCGCCGGCCATGCCGAGTGCGTCCAGAACAGCGAGACGAGTGGGGTACCGTGATGCAAACGCTTCCTGTCGCCCGAGTATCAGGCAGTTGGCAACGATCAGTGGGATGAACGCGCCGAGTTCCTTGTGCACTTTTGGCACGACGGCGAGGAGCGTGTAGTCGGCGATCGTTACAAAAGTCGCGATAATGATAATAAAGCAGGATATCCGCACCTGTTTCGGGATCAGGTTACGGAAACTCGAGACGAGGAAACTCGAGCCAACCAGAACGAAGAACGTTGCCATTCCCATGGCAACCGCGTTAATTGCGGAGTTGGTGACTGCGAGCATTGGACACATGCCAAGGACCTGCACGAACACTGGGTTGTCCCGCCAGATTCCCTTGATGAACTCTTCGTAGGACTCGTTCTTCGTCATTGTCCTGCCCCGGTGTCTGCTGGCTCTGCTAATTCGAGTGGTGGCTCTGACCCTGCTTCTGGTAACTGCCCGGCCCACACTGCGTGCGCTTCATTAATGATCCTGACGACGGCCTTCGAAGAAATGGTGGCGCCTGTAATGGCATCGATCTCGTTCGGCAGGCTCTTCGTGCCTTTCTTGACCGCAAAGATCTCCGGCTCGATGGCCAATGCGCTGAAGGCGCCAACAAACTCGGCATCCTTGTAGATTTTGTCTCCGAGTCCCGGTGTCTCGCGGCTCTCGAGAACTTCCATGCCAACAACTATCTTTTGTGCGGGCTTGTAGCCATACAGGATCGCGATCGTGTCCTGGAAACCAGGGCCGGCTGCCGGCACTGCATAACCGATGAAGTCGTTTTGCTCGTCGTAGCCGCCATATACGACAGGTTCATCCTTGTCCGGCTTGTCGACGACAACGAGTTGATTGTTTCTGTAGACCAGTGCCTGCATCTTGCTAACGCCAGGCAGCACTTTGAACACCGCTTCGCGTAACTCGCGGGCCTTGTTTGCGGTGATAGTAGGCAAGGTCGACTCGTAGATGCCGATAATTGCAATACCGGAAACTAGACCGGCGATCGCGAGCGTCAGCACCAGGCGAAGGGAACTCGGGCTCGAGGCTGCTTTGCGCGAATCGGTGGTCATTTCGAATCGCCTCCGCGTCCAAACACCCGCGGTTGCGTGTATCGATTGATAAGGGGAGTTGCCGCGTTCATCAACAGAATCGCGTACATCACGCCCTCGGGGAGGCCGCCGAAGACGCGAATCAACATGACGAGGAGGCCCACGCCAATGCCGAATATCCATGCACCTCTAGGCGTGACTGGCGAAGTAACCGGGTCGGTCGCCATGAAGATTGCTCCCAGTAACAGCCCGCCGGAAAAAATTGAAAACTGTGGCGTTGGGAACCGGTTTGCATCAAAGAGAATCAAGATTGCCGAAAAGATGATCACAGTCAGCAAAATGCTTACCGGGATGCGCCAGTCAAGGTCCCGCCTGAGGTAAAGATAAATGCCGCCGAGTATCAGCAGAAGGCCGCTTGTTTCCCCGAGTGAACCGCCTGTTCTGCCAAACATCAGGTTTGTCAGGGGAGTGACTTCCTGTTGGAACTTCAACATTCCTAGCGGTGTCGCCGAACTCATGGCGTCGAATGATGACTGCATGAAAGGTAGCGCCAGGCTACCGTCATACAGACTAAAGAAACCGCCTTCGCCGGTTGCCGGTACCCACGTGGTCATCGCAATAGGAAATGTGGCGAGCAAGAAAGCACGACCGAGCAGTGCCGGGTTGAACAAGTTATGGCCAAGGCCTCCCCAGATGATCTTGCCCAGGCTTATCGCGACGACACCCCCGAGAAAGCCCATCCAGAGGGGTAGTCCTGGTGGCAGCGTAAGGCCGAGCAGTAATCCCGTCAGGACTCCGGTCGCATCACGCAGGGACTGGCCGCGATCCTCGCGGTTCGCGAATACCCACTCCGCCAGCACAGCACCCGCAATGCACGAGACAAGCAGCAGTGCCGCACTCAGCCCGAAGAACCATAATGCCGCCCCTGTCGCAGGCAGCAGGGCGTAGATCACGTCGCGCATCGCCTTGGGCGTTGTCATGCCCTGGCGCAGCAACGGAGCGTGAAACAGCAGGAGATCCGGGTCTCGTTTCTTCAAGCGTCGGGCTCCTTGCGGTGCGTAAGGTCATCCTTACCAGTCCGAATCAGCTGAACGATTGGAATATGCGATGGACATGCAAACGTGCAACAGCCGCATTCCACGCAGTCAAACACATGGTAGTCCTTCATCTCGTCATACATGCGGGCCTTCGACAGGCGCGCGAGACGGGATGGATTGAGGAAATACGGGCAGGCTTCAAGGCATCGGCCGCAGCTGATGCATGGGTACTCCTTGAGTCTTGCGGTTTCCTCTTCCGTGAACACCAGCACGCCGGAGCACCCTTTCAATATCGGCACATCCAGGCTCGCGATCGGCCGCCCCATCATTGGACCGCCCATGATGATTTCGCGACTTCCCGGCTTGAGTCCACCGCAGAATTTCACGACATCGCGGACGGGTGTGCCAAGCGGCACGATCAGGTTGGCCGGGTAAGTGACCCCCGGACCCGCCACGGTTACAACGCGTTCGATCAGTGGCATGCCGCGCAGGAAATAATCCGCGATGGCGACAATTGTGCCGACGTTGTTGACGTTGACCTCGACATCACGCGGCAGCTGCCCGGCAGGCACCTCCACATTGAAGACGCTCTTGATCATCATCTTTTCGGCACCCTGCGGGTATTTGACCTTGAGGGGTACGATGCGCACCGGTGCGCCTGGTTTGATGTGTTTTCGCAGCGTCTCGATGGCGTCGGGTTTGTTCATCTCCACGCCGATAACGGTTTCTTCCGCGCCGAGTTTTTGCCGCATTATTTCCGCGCCCTCGAGCAGTGCTTCTGGTCGCTCGAGCATGAGCCGGTGATCAGTGGTCAGGTAGGGTTCGCATTCGGCCCCGTTGATGAGCAAGTGCCGGATCTTTACACCATCGGGGACTGACAGCTTGACGTGTGCGGGAAAAGCCGCGCCACCCATGCCGACAATTCCTGCCATCTGGACAGCTTCGATGAACTCGTCCAGAGACATCGACTCCCAGTCCGGTACCGAGTCGGCATCGACCTTTTGTGTCGCGAACGGGTCGGCTTCAATACTGATTGCGGGTGCGAAGCGGCCGTCGACGCCACGAAAATCGCCGATCTCGCGGACGGTGCCGGTTACCGGGCTGTGCAGACCCGTCGACACGAAGCCGCCGGGTTTTGCAATCAACTGCCCACGGCGCACCTTTTCCCCGGCTTCGACAATGGCCTGCGCCGGCACACCAATGTGCTGGCCAAGCGGCATGAGGTAATCCTTGCCGAACGGCACTCGCTGAATCGGCAAGTCTTCCGTTTGCTCCTTGTGGTGAGCCGGGTGGACTCCGTGCTCGAAACTACGCCGCAGTTTGTGGAAGGCTTTCATCGTCGTCAGTTCCGCTTCCGGGATGCGAGTTCCAGGAGGCGGCTACGTATGTTCTTCGCGATCTCGGCCTGGGTTTTATCCTGGATCTCCCGGATCTGCTCATCACTGGCCTTCTTCTGTGCGTCCAGCTCTGCCTGGTGTTCGGCAGCGACCTCGGCGCGAATTTTTTCCTCAACCTGCGCGGTAAATGGTGTGATGATCCCGGCGAGTTCCTGCAGGGTTTGCCAGTTTGCAAGGCATTGTGCGGCCACTCGTGCTAACGCCGGGCTCAACGAGTAGCGCTGCTCATCCTCACCGTCACCGGTGGAAATAAACGGGGTCTTGCCAGTGCGGCCCTTGTCATCCAGTTGCAGCCATTCGTGCAAGGCAACGGGGCCCGGAGCTTTATCAGCCAGTGGCTCGAATTGCGCGTCAAAACGGCTTTGCCCACGCGCCCAGTCGGCAGGTGTCAGGAACTGTTCGTCATCGTCAACACTGACCAGGGTGTCTTCACAGGCCGGGTTGCCGTCCAGGGAGATACGGGATCCGAATACGCCTTCTCCCCGTGGATCGTAGCGGAATAGTGGCAGTACTCGGGCCGCAACAGCAGATTGCGCCTGCACAACCGTCTGGTTGCTGGCGAAACCGTGATGAGCCGGGCTTGGGGCATAAGCCTGGATGAGGGCAGGGCCATCGAAGGCGAGCGCCTGGAGTATGCTGTCGCCCAGGTGGTCCGGGCTGGCGATCGAGGTCTGGGCAACAAATGCGTTGCGTTGCGCGAGCGCGAGCAGACCGAGGCTTCCTCGTGGGTCGTTGGTCGGAGCCTCGAGCAGTCCGAAATGCAGGGCGCTGAGCACCAGCACCTTCACAGGCAGACCGGAGTTCAACAACCAGATCAACTGGCTGAGTCCGCGACCGGCCAGCATCTCGTCGCTGCCCAGCAGAACGAGCGGTGGACAGATGGCCAGCTCTTCCTTGTTTAGATCCTGCCAGCGCAGACTCGCGAGCGCTTCGCGTTTCCAGTCGACTCCGTCGGGTTGGTCAATTTCGAGGCGTGCGAGGCGCAGCAGGCGGACCAGCTCTGTTGTTTCGTCGAGATGCCCCTCGACCAGGCCGGCAGAGAGTTGTGCTGCGTCGCCAGTCATGTCGACGATAACCGGCGCCTGGAACGGATTATGCGGGAAGGCACCGGCCCACTCCGCCGCACTGCCGCCAGCAACGGCCAGCCCGTACCGGGCGCGACCGAGCCCGTGTTCGCCTGCGACGAGTCGATGGTGTGCCTCGTTGATCCGATTCGACAGCTCAATCAATCTGAGCAGATAGTCGGTATCGATTGAATGGTCGCCTGATGCACCCGCGACGCCTTCGGCGAGGTCCTTCAGGTGGACACGGCGGCTCGAGGTTTTCTTCAGTTTCTCGGTGACGGCATCCAGGTCGTCAACTGCCAGTGTGCCGGAGAGCTTTTCGCTAATCAGCGCCGAGACTTCCTCGCCCGTTTCGTACAGTGTTTTTGCAAAGCGTTGTGCAAGCGGCTGCTGGTAAAACTCGGTCGCGGACAGGGCAAGGCGGGTTACAACTTTTTCGCCGGAGCCCGCTTCCGCGGAGTCGCCCCCGGCAAGTGCAAACTGGCAGTAACGCGACAGGAGGATCGAGGCCATCGTGCCGACGTCCGGATTTTCCGCAACGCGTTCCAGCGTTTCCGAGGCGGTGTCGGGTGAAGCTGTCCAGGCTGCCCACAGTTTGCGGGTGTGATCCAGTGAATCGGCATCCTGTGCGCTGCTACAGAGCGCGTCCGATTCGCAACTGTTGATGCAGATGCCGCAGGACTTGCAGGCCTCCGGGTTGATCACGAGCGACAGGAGTTCTGCGCTATCTTTCTTTTTCGCTTCCGCGTCGTGGAAGAAGGGTTGAGTGACGGCAACCGGCAATGCGCCCAGTTTGTCACTGATGCTGGCAATGCCATCCTGGATTGCAGTCTTGCGCTCTTCCGGCAGCGGCATCTTGTCCTGCAACCATGCGTAAGAGTCATTGAGCATCTGGCCGAACGTCGGGGCGACATCATCGGCCTTTCGGTTACTCGTAATGATGCGTGATGAGAGTTTTGAAGCAACCTGGCGTACCGCGTCTGCGCCTGTGTGGGAAATTCCCGCATCAATCAGCGCAGCCGGGGTTGCGGCAACGGCACCGATTGCGCTGTCCGGGCAATTGGTCCAGCACTTGCCGCAACCGGTGCACAAGGCCGGGTCGAAAACCGGCATCGTGCTGCGAGACTTGCTCGTGTCATTGAAGGTCGAGCTCAATGGCGGCATCGTCCCGGTAGCGAGAAACGGGTCGGCGGTCAGGCGATCTTCGTGGCCGTCGCGGAAGAGCACGCCCGTCTGATCCCAGAAGCGTGGCAGACTGGCGAAATTATCATCTTCACGGCCGAGATGACGCACAGCCGCAGGCGCTTCGCCTTCCCAGCGACTCTCAACGCCTTCCGTTGTGGCCGCACCGGCATCCGTAACCTGTTCAAGCCCCGTCTGGAAGGCGGTGATCATGGCGTCGCGCTGACTTGCATCGACATGCTCGATAAGGTTTTTGCGTGCAGCAATAACGCGCCGCGATTTATGCTCGATCAATCCGCCATTGATCATTGCGCCAAACAGCCCGCCGAGCAGCATGTCGAGCGGCCCCTGGCCGTCGTCCTCCAGCGTAATGCTGAATCTTTGTGCCCCCTCACGGACATGCACCTCGCCGCTTGCCGTGTTCAACGTCACGTCGGCGATCAGAGAATCGCCCGGATCGAGCAGCGAGCCGTCTCCGTGGGTTAGCCAGTCGACCCGGGTGTCGGACCAACGATTCCACGCGACGGCCGGCCGGCTGCGCACACGGCCTTCGTCCAGTCCATGGAGCAGGGCACCTGCGGCTTCAGCGATCTCCTTGCCGTAGCTATCCGCGTTCCTGCGTATGGCAATCGTCAGCGTGTTGTCCTTGTGCGCTGCGGTTTCGCCCAGTGAGGCCCGGATACCGAGTTGAGCCGCATTCGGGTAGGCCCTGCGCAAGGCATCGAGCATGGCTGCGCGCTTGGGTTGATCACCTGGAGAGTCATCGAAGGACATTCCGAGAAACAGCGGGTTCCTGGCAGAGTGATCGGCCCGAGTTCCCAGTGCCACGAGGTCCGCCAGGCGCAGCGGCAGTCCGCCCACGCCATAAATGACTGTTGCGCACTCGATGTTGTGTCTGTCTTCCTGCCGGTCGAGGCAAGCGCGGACCTCGCGAGTAAGTGGTGGCTCGCCGGACAGCGGTGTGTCCATGCGCTCGAGGACGCATACACGGTCACATCCTGATAACGCGGCGGCGATTTCCTCGCCCGGGAAGGGGCGAAGTGCACGTATGCCGAGCACGCCGACTTTGATCTTGTGTGCTTGCCGGAGCTTTTCAGCTGCTGCACAGGCGGTCTCAATCGCGGATCCCTGGGCCAGAAATACGGTTTGCGCATCGTCCAGCCGGAAGCGCGAGATGGACTCGTAGGCCCTGCCTGTTTTTTGCCCAAACTGCTCAAAGGAACTCGCGAGCGACTCTGCGACGAACGCGTCGAAAAACGGGCCGCGAGCGAATGCACCGAGGGCGTAGCTTTCTTTGGTGAACAACGCCCCGGTCAGTACTGGCTCGTCAAGGTCGTGCCAGGCGGGGACGCGGCATCGGGTCTCTCCAAACAGGAGCTGTTGCGCGGCTGTGGGTGACGCAATTTTTTCGCGGGCAGGACCGAGGACGCTGTTAACCTGCGCGGGTGATAGCAGACGTACATCCTGTGCCGCCATTGCGGTTTGTTCGCCGTCCATGATGACGATGCCGGGTACCAAAGACTCCTCGGCCACTCGCCTCGCTATGTACGTGAAGTCGACAGCCTCCTGGACATTCGTAGCGAAGAGCATGAAGAAGCCGGCGTCCGCACTCAGGTGGACGCTCTCGTGCCCGCTGCCGAGCGAGGCACCATGCGCTGCTACGGCGCGTGTGCCGAGATGCAGCACCAGCGGCGCGTGCTTGCCAGCGGCCGATATCAACAGGTCCTGTGTAGCGGCGATATCTGTGCCGGAGACAAAAGCCGTGGTGCGTCGGCCAGCCAGCGCAAGACCAGTCGCGGCGGCAATGATGCCCCGGGGCCCTTCGGTTGTCTGCGACGCCAGTGCCTCGCCGAAAAGATTGGTGCCGCCCCGCTGGAGTTCTGTGAGCCAGATCGAATCGGCGTCGGCGGAGGGTAGAGAACCACCCAGAACCGCGTGGCTCGCGATGCCGGCCTCAGACAGCGCGACAGCAGTGTTACCGTCGAGCACCGTATCCAAACCCTCTTCCCGGATGTCCGATCCCTGTGGAGCACCGAATACTTTTCGATACCAGTGAATAGCGATGTCGCGCATACCAGGCATCAACCCGTCTCCGCTTGTCTGGATTCCTGATCCTGAAACTGTTCTTTCTCGAGCCAGACGATCGAACGCGTGGCGCAGCGGAATGTGGCTTCAGGTAAGGCTGGACCGCCCGCCGAATAATCGATAACGGGAAGGTTGTTTTCCATGTGTATGAGTCCCGGCGCGGCGTCAGCAACGCACTTACCGCAAGCATCGCACGCCACCGAACAAAGTTGTGTCGCCGCCTCACCGGCCAGTGGGATGCTGCATTGTACAAACAGGTTTTGGCTCAATGGCACGAGTTCGAACAGATCCCTGGGACAGGCTGCGATGCAATCCGGGCAGGCCCGGCATTTCTCTGTATCAACCTGTGGGAGGCCATTGGCGTTCATATGGATGGCATCGAATGTGCACGCTACCTCGCAGTCGCCAAGGCCGAGACAGCCCCAGGAGCAGCCTTTTCCGCCACCCGATACGACGGCTGCGGCACGGCAGCCTTCGAACCCGCGGTATTCGGCAATCTGATGTGCCTGCAGACCGCCGCCATTGCAGCGGAGTCGTGACACCAGTTTTTCCTGGTTGCCGGTGTCAACCTGAAGGAACTCGGCGATCTGTTCGATGGTTTCAGCGGTACTGACTGTGCACTTGCTTGGATCGATCTCTCCGGCGACCAGTTTTTCTGCAAATGGCAGGCAACCCGGCTGTCCGCAAGCGCCACAATTCGTCCCGGGAAGCAGTTCGTTAGTCACCTCGATGCGGGGATCTTCTTCCACCTTCAAGAAACGCTGCGCGATCGCGAGAATCGTTCCGAAGAACAAGCCGATTCCAACCATGATGGCTGGTGCTAGGAGCATGCTGTTCATCAGTTAAACGGTGCGGCACGGGCTATCAGTTCTTCAAGGCCTGGCTCGTTCGGATCCAGAGGCTTGCCAGGATGGATGCACTTGGCGGGGCAGATTTCGGCGGCTGCCACGAGGTCGGCATACGATCCGGCTTTCGGGTCCTTGATGATCGCCTGCTTGTCGCTGTTGTATGCGAACATCATCTTGTTCACGCCCATGCAGTCATCACACGTCGTGCACATGGCTGTATCGAGCCAGGGTTCATCAAAACTCAGTTCCTCCTCGGCGTCCTCTTCTGCCGCAGGCTCGGGCTCGAGCTCGGTGGCCGGTTCGTCGACCGGTTCGTCCACTGTCGGTGCCGGCATAGTGGCAAGCTGGCTGCCATCGGTGATCATGCCGGAAAGGTCGGCACCCATGAGTACGTCGACAAGCTGCCCCATTGCCTCCCCAGCGGCCTCGGAGCGCACGCTCTCCAGTTCTTCCTCGTGCTCTTTCTTCAGCTGCGCGCGCTCAGCTTCGATCGCCGCCTGCTGTTCTTCAATGATCCGATCGATTGCTTCTTCGACATAAAAATTCTGAACGCCGGCCAGTTCCTGCAATGTGCGCCAGTAGTTCAGGCGATCCCGGCAGGCAAAAACCAGCGCACGCGATACAACCAGCCGCGTAAGCACGCCGTTTTCGTCGATACCCCAGACGAAGGGCACCGTGCGATCGACGGCCTCATTCTTCGCTTTGAGGTACTCATCAACGGTCACGAAGTCAGGTGAATCGAAGCCCGCTGGCACCACGCGGAAATGCTCATGCAGCGCCGGCATCAGAAGGGCGTAGTCAGCGAATGTGAACGCCAGTTCCATCTCGGTCGTTTCGTCGTCGGCGCTACGATACTCGAGCTTTTCAACCGGCCAGTCATTGTCCGCTTGTGGGTTGCCGCCGAAACTGATTCGCTCCGCAGCGTGGTCGCCGGCATCGGGGTTAACCAGCAGGAACGGATGAGCGCGACTCTCGAGTGCAGCGCTGGCGACAAACCACGGATCGAGCAGTGGTTTTTCCGTCTTCGTTTGTGTCCCGCGGTTGATCAGGTGCAGGCTCGTACGATTACTGTCGAGTGCGCACACGAAGCCCGCAAGCAGGTCTTCATGGCGCGCCGCAGAGGACTGCGCCACAACAACCTGGCGATGGCCAACGCCGAAGTAGGCCAGTTCAAAACGATACGCGTCAAAAGGTCCCTCGCCGGGACGTGCCGCTGGATTATCGTAGGCACGAACCCACGTCAGAACGTGAACAGGCAGTCGCGATCCCAGGAGTTTCGAGAACGACGGCAAACCGTCGCCGGCGAGATAATCGGCCGACACCAGCGCCACCACTCGCGTGACCCGTTGCATTTCTTCATCAGAAAATGCCTGCCAGTCGAAACTGGCGAACCAGGAGTCATGGATAGCGGGATTGTATTTGTCATCGATTTCCAGGGTCGCGATGCGGGCTGCGGCAAACAGTTGCGCGAATTTCCTTGCCTCCTGGGTGAATACCTCTGCCGCAGTCATGCAGGGATTGCTGCTGGCGATGATCTCAAGTGCCGGTAATGCGGTAAGCGACGAATCGTCCAGTTCGCCGACGAATTTCACGAGCACCGGCTCGTCCTGCCAGGCCTGTAATACCTGCAACGCACGCTCGATCCGGTCGCGTCGCTCGGTCGTCATATTGACCGAACCGCGCGCGCGTTTGCCGAGCATTCCGGACAAGGCGTCGGTGTTCAGATAGCGTGACGCAGCGCCGGCGTCATCATTGCCGTCCTTGTCTGTTTCAACTGCCTTGGCTTTTTCGACCTCAAGCAATGAACTCAAGCCACGGATGTGCCTGTCGACCTGTTGTCGAAATGCTTCACGCTGGTGTTCGTTTCGGTGACGAATAGCGTGCACCATCAAGTGCAACGACGTGTGCGGTCCGTAACCCAGGAACTGTCCGCCGGGAGCAATAGCGGCTTTGAGGCGCTCGAGGTCGGCTGCGAGCTGTTCGCGGCTGCTTTGTTCCAGCGCCAGCTGTTCCTGCATTGCTTCTGCCGCGGCGTCGAAAACCGCCAGGGCGTCGACGGGGTCCGGATCCTGAAGTTTCTGGCGAATATAACGCTCGATCCAGGGCAGGTTGTCCTTCAGTATCCTCGCGTCATTCTCGCCAAGCGTGAGTTCTTCCAGCGAGTCGAAGAGGTACTCAGCCGCCGGCTTCGCCAGCATTGCCTGGTCCGTGCCATCGGGCGGCGCCAGGTAAAGCGGGTACTGATAACGAATGGCCGATGCATCCCGATAGGGATTGAGCAAGGCAGGCAATATGCCGCCTGTGGGTTTGGCGGTATTCGCAGTTGCTGCGGGCTCGCCGTAATGAAAACGGCGGAGCATGTCGATCACGCTTGCGCCGTCGCCGGCCTCCGATTCGCCCATGTCAGCCTCGTTTTGTTTCTTTTCCGTTACGGAATTCATCATGTCGGTCCGCTAGGTAACAGATACTGGCTATAAGGCGAAGTGATCCAGCGCTTCGTTCATGCCGGCGAGTTTGTCGTCGATCCCCATATCCATGCCCACCGACGTCATCGTGTCGTAGCGTGGTGCATCGGGGTTGTGGTAGAGAATTCCCAACGGTAGAACGCTGTCATCCTCTGCGAGCGCGCGTGCAGCGGCGAGGTCAGACGGGTCGTGCTCGGCCTGGTTCGGGAACGACCTCTTGACCGAATCGTCTACCTGGATGCCTTTCTCATGCGTGAGCAGTTGCAGCCTTGCCGGCTCGTCCTGCAGGGCCTTGCCGATGGACTCTACGTAAACCGGACAGCGCTGAATAATGCGGACGAAACTCGTACCCTTGTGTTCGTGCGCCTTTTTGATCACCTCGTGACGGAGCGGGGCATTCCAGTCGACGATCTGTGCGACGAAGGAGATATTGGTCACGCCGAGTGTCACGGTCAACGGATTGAGCGGTGGCAGCAACGCGCCGGACGGATGGGTATTGGTCGGTACATCCAGCGGCGTCGTCGGGGACGTTTGTTTCTTGGTCAGGCCATAGATGCCGTTGTCGAATACCAACAACGTGATGTCCATGTTGTAACGCAGCGCGTGTATCCAGTGGCCGCCGCCAATCGAGAAGCAGTCACCATCACCGGTTGCGACCCAGACATCCAGATCGGGGCGACGCGACTTGATACCGCAGGCAACCGGTAAGGCACGCCCGTGCAGGCCATGGAAACCATAGGTATTCATGTAATGCGGGAGGCGGCTCGAACAACCGATACCGGATACCGCTACAGTCTTCTCCGGCTTGACCTGTGAGTCGCGACAGACGCGATGCACTGCGGCCAGGATTCCGTGGTCACCGCAGCCGGTGCACCAACGCGGCTCCGCGCCGCAATAGTCGTCTAGCGTGAAATAGCGATCCTTGACTTCGAGAGACCAGTCACCTTTTAAGCCGAACATGTTTCTGCTCCTTCCATCTCTGCGAGCCGTGAATCGATTACTTTGTGGATAGTGCCAGGTTGCAGCGGGTGCCCCGGAACCTGCGACCAGCAGTCGATATCCATCAACGTCTGTGCGCGTAGTACGAGTGCCAGCTGTGAGTACCGACGATTTTCTTCGTTGATCAGGGGCGAAGACGAGGGGTCGTCACTGTAGTTGATCTCGACCGTCATCACCTTCTTGAATCCTGCAAAAATCTTCTTAAGTCCTGGCTCCATCGGATACAGGAACCGGAGATGTACCGAAGACACCTTTTGACCCTGTGCTCTCGCGCGGTCGACCGCTTCTTCAATCGCGCCGAGCGTAGAGCCCCAGCCGACGACCAGCAGGTCCCCGGTAGGATCGCCGTGTATCTCGGGAGGTTTCATGGTCGCAGACATGGCCGCGAACTTACGGCTGCGCATGTTCATGCCTTCCTGGTTTGACACCGAGTCATAGGCGATCTTGCTGTTTCGATTGTGCGCGAGGCCCGTGAGGATGTACTCGCCGCCGCGCATTCCCGGGATAGGCCGCTCCGACAGACCGGTCTCTTCGTCCCAGTCGAAAGGCGCAACTTGTTTATCCCAGTCAGACTGGTCCAGCGGCGGCGCAAACCATTCTTCCGTCACTTCGGGCCGTGCTATCGGTTGCACGCCCGTGCCCAGGTTGGCATCCGTCAGCATGACAACCGGCGTGCGGAATGACTCAGCCAGTTTGCGGGCCATCACGACGAAGTGAAAACACTCCGCGATGGTAGCTGCCGCAATCACGATCTTGGGTGAGTCGCCAGGCACGCCATAAAGCGTTGACAGCAGGTCGCCCTGTTCGACCTTGGTCGGCAGGCCAGTCGAGGGGCCGCCGCGCTGCACATTGATGATGACCAGCGGGACCTCGGCCATAACGGCGAGACCGATCATTTCGGTCTTCAACGCCATACCGGGCCCGGAGGTAATAGTACAAGCTGTCTTACCGGCATACGATGCGCCGATTGCAAACCCGATCGCGGCAATCTCGTCCTCGGCCTGGTGCACGAAACCACCCGTCAGATGAAAATCCTCAGCCAGGTAGTGCGATGCGGATGTGGCGGGAGTAATAGGGTACATCGCCACAAGATCGATGCCAGCGGCCATGACGCCAAGACCGGCCGCGGTATTACCGTTCATGACCACTGCCGATTCAAGGCGATCGTCAACAGACGCGGGTATTTCGTACGCGTATTTGATGTTTTCGCGTGCAAACCGATAACCGGCATCGAACAGGTCATGGTTGATCTTGATGACCTTCTCGCTCTTCTTCTTGAATATTTTCGCGATTTCGGCTTTCGCGATGTCGACATCGCGGCGATAAATGCTGCAGAGCATCCCGAGGACAAACATGTTCTTGCCCTTACGGGGATCCGGTACGAGTTTCAGGCACTCTTTCTGAATAGGCAGTTCGATGACGACCAGTCCCTGTGCCTCGAAGTCGGCGAGCGCCTCCTTGTACTGCTCGCGAATTTTCGGGTCGGGGTCCTCGGCCCACATATTTTCCAGCAACACGACCGTGCCCTTCCGATAGGCGTGGTTCGAGATACGTGAATAGAGCACCTGTTCATTAAATGCGACCACTATGTCGGCTTCATCACCCATATTGGTCATGTATTTCGATCCCATGCGGACGCGAATGCCGCTGGCACCCTGACGTTCGCGGGCAGGGGGCTGGATTTCGGCAGGAATGATCTCAACAGTCCAGACGCCGTTTCCCATCTTGCCGCTCACCAGGCCCAGGACCTGGCCGCATTTTTGCGCACCCTCGCCGGAGTCACTGACTATTTCGACGATATGCTGGTCAACCTGGCGAACACCACCCTGCGCCTGTTGGGTCTCGTCGGTACTATCGGTCGGATCCATGACCGCGGCAGCGGAGGCGCCGCCTTGTTGAGCCCGCACCTCCTCGAACTTTTTGCGAAACTCATCGATTGCTTCCCAGCGCGCTTTTCGCGCGGCCTCGATGTCGTCTGTGTGCAGTGACCGCCGCAGGTCGTAGCCAAGCTCGCCGCGTAGCGGCTTCGGCACGGCAAGTTTCACCCACCATGTCTTGTCGCGCTTAAACAAGTACTTGGTGTCGTCTGATGTTTGTTGATGTGCCATGCCATTTTCTCCAACGTACCTGCTATGTCCAGATACTGTACCTTTTCGATTGCGGGCGTTATTGCACGGGGCTTGGGGCATGTAAATAGGTATAAACATAAGGGCCTGTCCGGCTCGGCTCGGGCCACAGGTCTGAGCGAAGGTTGCGGTTCGCCGGAAGTGCTACAGCTGCACGTACAGGGATGGTCAAGAATGATGTTAATGGCTGGCGCGACTCCCCCAACTACGGCTAGGTAATCATCGCAACGACGCGCCGCTTTCATGCCGCTTGTGTTGCCGGTCGTGGCTGTAATGTCGGTAGTCCCGCGGGGCCGAATAATGCTGTAGAATCGCGCCACTCCCACTAAACAACTCAGTCAAATAGAGGCTATCGTGAGCAACGCAGAACAACTCCACAAAATGAGAAACGCACCCGGATTTATCGCAGCACTGGATCAAAGTGGCGGCAGCACGCCAAAAGCGCTGGGGCTGTATGGTGTAACCCCTGACGCATGGTCAAACGACGAAGAGATGTTTGATGTAGTGCATGCGATGCGCACGCGCATCATGACGAGTCCATCGTTTGGTGGCGATCGCATTCTCGGCGCGATTCTATTCGAGAATACGATGGATCGGCAGGTAGAAGGGCAGTCAACGGCGAGCTACTTGTGGAGCGTTAAAAACGTCGTGCCGTTCCTGAAGGTCGACAAAGGACTTGCGGACGTCGTTGACGGCGCCCAGCTTATGAAGCCGATGCCGGACCTGGACGCGCTTCTCGAAAAAGCGAGGGCTGCCGGCATCTTCGGCACGAAGATGCGCTCGGTCATAAAAGAAGCCAACGAGGCCGGTATCAAAGCTGTCGTAGATCAGCAATTCGAGATCGGTCGTCGAATCGTTGCCGCCGGCCTCGTGCCGATTATTGAGCCGGAAGTTGATATTCACTGCCCGGACAAGGCCGCCGCCGAAGACATCCTGCATGCTGAAATAGTGGCGCAACTCAATAGCCTGGGTGCTGACGAAATCGTTATGCTGAAGTTGACCCTGCCGGAGAAGGACGATCTGTATGCAGACTGCGTCGCCCACCCGAATGTAGCGCGCGTCGTCGCGCTGTCCGGTGGCTATTCTCGTGAAGAAGCGAATGATCGCCTGTCTCGCCAGCACGGTATGGTCGCGAGTTTCTCGCGCGCCCTGTCAGAAGGGCTCAGTGCGCAACAGTCCGATGACGAGTTCAATGCCACGCTTGATGCGTCAATTGCGAGCATTGCGGCTGCATCGGCTACCTGATCAAGTCGGGCGTAGATGCAATACTGAGAAGAGGCCCGACGAGGGCCTCTTTTTTTTGGCATTTCCTGATGCGCGTTTTGTACGGTTTGGATCGGTCGGAAACCTAATCGAGGAATTTAGGCAAGCTGTTCGAATCGCTACCGGCCTGGCGAATCGAAATGATGGCAGCGCGAACCTCATCGAGAATTTCACGTGTGTCATCGGGGCCAAGTCGTTCGATAGCCCGTCCCTCGACCGAGAACAGGGCCATCAGGTGCTGGCGAAGGTGCCGGAATGCTTCCGGGTTCTTGCGGCGGCACACGGTTTCATCGTTCCTGAGAATGCGCTCCGCAAGTCCGGGCTTGCCCAGCTCAATGTCGCAGGCGATCGCCAGTTTCGACAGTTCGTGAGCAAGGCCGTCGATCTGACGGCTCCAATAGGTAGCTTTCAATTCGGACATTGTTTTTTACTCCGTGGTCGAGGAGCATCGTCGGCCTCATGTTTCTCACGGGATTCTAGCACCGTCTAGAAGCGAAACGTCAGGCCGGCCCTGGTTTCCCATTGGGTGAAAAGACTACCTTCCAATATCAGCAGGCAGCTGCCTCCTGCATCAGAGCTTTCGCAAAAAAGGCGACTGTCGTTATCGACAAGCGTGGCATAACCCCGTGCTTCAACGCGCAGGGCAAGGGTTTTTCCGAGGCTGATTTTCCAGCCGCCGCCGATCGATCCCGACACGAAAGTCTCGGAGCCGAACCCGGAGGTTTGCGGTGCAAAGTGTGAGGCGCCGATGGTCGCTGCGATGAACGGTCGAACACGATCACCATCGAAGAGATAGGTACCACCGACATGCAGGTACTCGACGTCCAGGTCAAAAGCAGATTCATCCGGAATCGCCCCGGTGATATCGACGCTCGTGGACTGGCTGGCATACAACACTTCCCACTGAGTGTTGGCTTCGACTGTGCCGTTAAGAATAAGCCCCCATGCGTTCGATTCCTGCAATTCGAATTCGACCAATCCCTCCTTATCCTCGAAATCTCCGCCTCCGCGATAGGCGGCAAACGGCGTTAGCTCGAATTTACCCGGTGATTCATTGGCGGTCGCGGGCAGGGATGTCAAGATTAACGTGACAGCGAGCAATAGCGGTTGCTCGATAGATTGTTTTATTGCGTGCATCGATCCGGATCTTGTCTAATAGGCCACAAGTATAAGGTGCTTCTGATGCAGAAGCGCAACGATTCAGAAAAATCGAGTAGGTTCTGACAGAATTGGCAGGACAGGTCGCAGGTGGACGGAGTGCAGTTTATGGGTAGGGTGTATTTGGCGGGAATCGCCGCGTTGTTCATCGTGGTATTTGGACAGTTGCAGGCACAGGGTTTCAATGAGCAGGCAAATGAAGAGATCGCGGAAGGTCGTGCCATGGTGCGGGCCGGGGTTGATGAGATCATCCGCGAAGAACTGGCGCTGACGGCAGAAGAGGCGGAATTATTCTGGCCCACCTACGCGGCCTACAGGAGTGAGACGAGGGCACTCATGGATCGGTACACAGCCATGATTACCGAATACATGGGTCGTTACGACAGGGGGGACCTGTCGGATGAGTATGCGAGTGACTTGATGGAGACTTTTTTCAGCATCAAGCGGGATCTTCTCGACGTCAAGATGAAATACTTGCCGACATTCAAGAAATCCCTCCCTGCGCTCAAGGTAGCTCGGTTCTATCAACTCGAGAACAAGATCGAGGCCGAAATCGATGCGCAGCTGGCACTGGCTGTGCCGCTCATCGAGCCAGCCTAGGCTTCGGCAACGCTACCGGTTGACGAGCCCATCGCGCCGCAGCCGCTGCGCCACAATCCTGGCAGCATCGACTACGGCGATGTCGATGCTCGCTTCGTCGGAAATATCGGACTGAATGGCCCAGACTTTGGCTCCCGAGGCCACGGAAAAGAGTTCACTGGAAATCACCGCATTGACACCCAGTGCCAGAGTCACCGGCTCGTTGAGCTCTTCGTAGTCGTAGCGGAACAGCGCGCTGTCCTTGCGAGTGACTTTTGTCGCCGCAGACCCCGTCTTTTTCTTGCTCACGAAATTGCTATCCAGCACGCGATTGATCAGGACCGCATCGAAACCACCGTTCTCGACGAGTTTTTCGATCGCAGGTCTGTCGATCGGGTCGTCCATCTTTGTCAGCGTGTAGTAAGCGGTTGCCGAGGTTCCGGCCGAAGAGATTTCTCCCGCCAGCGTACGCTCGAAGATCGCACGGTTGTTGTAGCTGTCCGCGATTGCAAGAACCAGCACATTATTGAATCCAGGTCCTGCATAAGCCGGACCGTCGAGCGTAGAAATCGTCCGGCTGGAGGAGCCACAAGCGGAAAGGGCAAGCGCGGCTATAGCAGCGGCGCTCAGAAGAGCTAATTTGCGCACGTCGGTCTCCTGGTTACTGGTTCAGATTGTCATCGAGGAATCGACGAAAACGGCTTGCCCAACTGGCCGCTGCTTTCTCGACCGCTGACCAGTCGGTAGCCACATCGGACGTCGTTGAGAAAGCCGGTGCAGCAGCGCTATCAGCGGCCCGGGCCAGAACTTCATCGGTCCTCGAATCTTTCAGCTCCATCAAGAACATCACCACGCCGGGTTCCGCCAGATCGCGAAGCTCGCGGCGAACTGACTGCATGTCCCGAGGCGATGCATTTCTAAAGTCGACGAGGGTTGCCTGTACATTCAGTGTTGTTGGGCCTTTTTCCCCCTGAACGACCTCATAGCCCCCGAGTTCAGACAGGAAGGCATTGCGGAATATCTGCCGTATTCGTTGCTGGTCCTGCGTGGTCGGTGCCGCATCGGACGGAAAGTAGATCCCCATGTCCTCGGCATTCAGGCGGTCGTATATTGAAAAATCGGCACCCACGGCGATGAGGCCGGTTTCTCCCTGGGGATTTGTGACAACGTTGAAACTCTGACCTGTGGTCGTCGAGCAGCCCGTAGCGACAAGGCCGGAAATCAATATTGCCAGTACGTGCAGCCTGAAACCTCGAAAACGGAAAACGAACATTCAAAAATCCTTGTGTAGAGCGCATCTAATCTATAGGTAAAGTCAGCTACTGTCACCCTCGGTGTCAGCCCGGCAACAAAGGTGGCCTGGTGCATTCCGTAACGCTGCAAATTGCTGGCAATAAGGTATTTTCCGCATAGTTTCATGACTTGAATGAGCGGAGAGAGTCCCCGTCTCATATCTTCGGCGAGATGCGGCACAGCCCTGAGCAGATCAAGGAATTGTTTCGTAGCGGCACATACCCGCATAAAACGAAGATCCGCAGGAGTTCGTACGAGAAGCGCAAGGAAGAGCTGCAGGTCGAGCTCCTCAAGGTGCAAAGTTGGGTCAAGGAAACCGGGCAACGTATTGTCGTTTTTTTTGGGGGTCGCGATGCGGCCGGGAAAGGCGGCACGATCAAGCGTTTCATGGAGCGCCTTAATCCGCGCGCGGCCAGCGTCGTTGCCCTGGAAAAGCCGACTGATCACGAGCGCGGGCAGTGGTATTTCCAGCGTTACATCAAGCATCTGCCGACAGAGGGCGAAATGGTCTTCTTCGATCGCTCCTGGTACAACCGTGCCGGCGTTGAGCGCGTTATGGGGTTCTGTGATTCGCTCGAGTACCTCGAGTTCATGCGCCAGGTCCCCGACCTGGAAAGAATGCTCGTACGCTCTGGTATCCGCCTGTTTAAATTCTGGTTTCCGGTAACGCACGAGGAACAGGAGCGCCGCTTCAATGCCCGTTCCGGCGATCCCCTGAAGCAGTGGAAACTGTCACCGATTGACCAGGAGTCACAGAATAAATGGGACGAGTACACCGAGGCCAAGGAGGCGATGTTCTTCTATACCGATACCCCTGACTCGCCGTGGACCGTCATCAAGTCCGACGACAAGAAGCGTGCGCGCCTCAATTGTATGCAGCACTTCCTGTCGGAACTCGACTACCCGGGCAAGAATCGACACGTTGTGCGCGGCCCGGATCCGTTGATTGTCGGTTCCTCGGCCCAGGTCATCAAAAAAGACCGCCATCTCCGGGGCTGACGAAGCCCGTTGTATTGAGACTGTCCAGCAGCGATAATCGCCGCCGGTCCGCGTCGGCTTTCCCGCGACGGTCAGCCGTGAACTCCGCCAGGCCCGGAAGGGAGCAACGGTAGCGGTGAAGCCGGGTGCCGGGAATCGGCTGGCGCGGGCCACTTACGTTACACTGTTCGATTCAAAACTCGCCCGACAGGCAGCTGATCATCTATGAGTTATCTCGTCCTGGCCCGCAAATGGCGGCCCAAAGACTTTGCGGATACTGTTGGCCAGGAGCATGTTCTCCAGGCCCTGATCAATGCCCTGGATTCGGGGCGGCTGCACCATGCGTATCTTTTTACCGGAACACGCGGTGTTGGCAAGACGACCATCGCACGCATCCTGGCGAAAGCGCTTAATTGCGAGAAGGGCGTCACGTCGGAGCCCTGTGGTCAGTGCAGTGCCTGTGCCGAGATTGACGAGGGTCGTTTTGTCGACCTGATCGAAGTCGATGCTGCGTCCAAAACGAAGGTGGATGACACGCGCGATCTGCTCGATAACGTTCAGTATGCGCCGGCGCGCGGCCGCTACAAGGTGTACCTGATCGACGAAGTGCACATGCTGTCCAAGAGTTCGTTCAATGCGCTTCTGAAGACGCTGGAAGAGCCACCGCCTCATGTGAAGTTCCTGTTGGCCACGACTGACCCGCAAAAATTACCCGTTACCGTGTTGTCGCGTTGCCTGCAGTTCAACCTGAAACGCATGACACCGCGCCTGATTTCTGACCGGCTAGAGTACATCTGCGACGCCGAATCGATCGAAGCCGACACAAAGGCGCTGGCAACGATTGCGCGAGCGGCTGATGGCAGCATGCGTGATGCGCTGAGTCTCCTTGACCAGGCAATTGCCTTCTGCGGTGGCAGGATTGAGGAACCCCTGGTAGCCAAGATGCTCGGCACGATTGATCGTGATCATGTGGTGCGCTTGCTGCGGCTGCTCGCCGACAATGATGCGAAGGGAATCATCGATGCAATTCGGGAAATCGATGAGCAGTTTCCGAATTACTCGCGAATGCTCGAGGACCTTGCTCGCGACCTGCAGCGAATAGCCGTATTCCAGGTTGTCGGTACCTGCGATAGTGAGGATGATCTGAACGAACAGGAATACGCCGAGTTATCCGAGTCATTGCCCATAGCTGACGTACAGCTTTTTTATCAGATCGCGATCATGGGTCGGCGTGACCTCAACCTTTCGCCGGACCCGCGCAGCGGCGCTGAGATGACGTTGTTGCGGATGCTGGCGTTCCGCCCTGCCGATGCGGCCGACGTGCCAGCCGGCTCGGGCGATGGCGGCGCCCCTGCGACGAGGCCGAAGAAAGTGGTGCAGGCAGAGCCGTCACGCACGGCATCGCAGTCTAAAGCACCTGAGTCCGCGCAGCCGTCTCAAGCTTGGACAGAGCCGGATTGGAGTGTGCTGGTTGCGACGTTGGGACTGACGGGCGCAGTGCGCCTGTTGGCGATTAACTGTGTCTTCCTGCGTCGCACGGGCAGTACGATTCACCTGGGCCTCGATCCGCGTTCCGAGTCACTGCTGACGAAGCAACGCAAGGATTCGCTGGCCGAGCGTTTGTCCTCACATTTCGGCGAGAGTCTCCAGATTGACATCGAACTTGGTGCCGATGCAGGCGAGACGCCCGTGCAGGAAGAATCACGCATGGCCGATGAGCGCATGGAAGCCGCGAGGCAGACGCTCGAGGCTGATCCGAATGTCCAGGCATTGAAGAACATGTTTGGCGCAGAACTCAAGACGGATTCGATCGAGTTGATCAAGCCGTCGCAATCAGACTAAGCGGAGAGCATTAATGAAGGGTGGCATTGGCCAGTTGATGAAGCAGGCGCAGCAGATGCAGGCCGACATGAAGAAGGCCCAGGAAGAGATGGCTTCGATCACGGTTACAGGTGAGTCAGGTGCCGGAATGGTGCGCGTGACAATGACCTGCCAGCACCAGGTACAGCGAGTCGAAATCGATGATTCCATGATCGGCGACGACAAGGAAATGCTCGAGGACCTGACGGCCGCGGCTATCAACGATGCGGTGCGCAAGGTTGAAAGGACTGTACAGGAAAAGTTCTCCGGGATGGCCGGCGGCTTGAGTTTGCCACCTGGCATGAAACTACCGTTCTAGGCTGGCATGTCTTACTCACCGCTTCTCATTCGCCTGATTGATGGTCTTCGGTGCATGCCCGGCGTCGGACAAAAGTCGGCGCAACGAATTGCTTTTCATCTGCTTGAACGCGATAGGGATGGAGCGAATGCTTTGTCCGCCGCACTCGCCGATGCGGTGAGCGGGATTGGGCATTGCAGTCGTTGTCGCATGTTTACCGAACACGAGCTGTGTTCCATATGCTCTGCGGCGGGCCGCGATACGAGCCAACTCTGCGTGGTCGAGTCACCAGCCGATGTCATGGCTCTCGAGGATGCCACGGGGTTTCGTGGTTTGTATTTCGTGTTGATGGGTCACCTGTCTCCGCTCGACGGTATCGGCCCGGAGGAGCTTGGTCTGAGCCAGCTCGATGACTGGCTGGCTGAAGGCGAGGTCGCGGAACTGATTATCGCAACGAATCCAACCGTAGAAGGTGATGCCACATCCCATTACCTGGCCGATCTGGCCGCGCAGCGGGGCGTCAAGGCAAGCCGCATCGCACATGGCGTGCCGCTGGGCGGTGAGCTTGAGTATGTCGACGGTGGGACCCTATCGCACGCGTTTTACGGTCGACGGACGGTTGAATAAAGGAGCTACCATGGATTGCCTGTTTTGCAAGATTCTCTCTGGTGAAATTCCGGCCGATCTCGTCTACGAGTCGGACACGGCCCTGGCGTTTCGGGATATCAATTCAAAGGCGCCGACGCATGTCCTCGTTATTCCACGCAAGCACATCTCGACAATAAACGATATCGAGAAAGATGATGAGTTGATTATTGGCAGCTTGTATACGGCGGCAAAAGAAATTGCGGCACGAGAAGGCATTGCGGAGGAAGGATACCGGGCAGTGATGAACTGCAACGAAAGTGCGGGGCAGAGCGTGTTCCACATTCACCTGCACGTTATGGGCGGCAGGTCGATGGGATGGCCCCCTTGGCCGTTGGGCTGAGCTGCCTAAAACCGGCCTTCTGACAGCTGTTCTGTCAGGTTCACGATACGTTTATAACTTTCGTAGCGACGTGCGCTGATAGCGCCCGTATCGCAGCGGTCCTTGACAGCGCAGCCTGGCTCTCGCAGAT
>JBFFOS010000010.1:0-30550 GCA_041574375.1 Woeseiaceae bacterium | reverse complement strand
GCCGTCACCGCGGCAACCATCAGGTCAATCGCGTTCTTCAACCTGCGTCGATCGAGATCCGGTTCGCGCGCCTTGCGCGCCTTGAGCCCATCGACCAGCAGGATCAGCGCGAGCGCACGATCCCGTGCTTCTCGTATCGGGAGCCCATAGCCACCCTCGTCCGGGCTGCGGTGGAACCAGTCGACGGTCGCCTCACGCACGACCTCATCAATATGGTGCACCGCTTTCCTGATTTCCGGATCGCGCGTCGCTTCGGCCGAGATTTCCAGGAACAGCGGTGCATTGACCGAGTCGTTGCGCTCGTCGTCGTCATGCGGCTCAAAATAGTCGACCAGCGCGGCCGCCAGGTCGTCAGTGGTGCGCATTGCCGAAATTCGACTCTTCACGACGTCCAGTTGTGCCTCGACGATGGCGAGGATGATTGCATTCTTGTTTTCGAAGTATCGATAGATGAGTCCCGGGCTCATGCCGGCGGTCTCCGAGATCATCGCCATGCTGGCGCTGTGAAAACCATGTTGCACAAAGCAACGCCTGGAGGCTTCCAGGATGCGCTCGCATTGTGACTGTTTTCGAATTTCCGCTTTGCGGTCGGTCATGCCGAGGACCTCTCCACAACTTGCGCTGGTTGCTTGCGCCCGCCAATGAGCCGCTGGATAAGCACGAAGAACAGCGGCACGAAAAAGATTCCGAGGAATGCACCTGCCAGCATGCCGCCGAGCACGCCGGTGCCGATGGCGTGCCGCGCGCCGGAACCCGCGCCACTGGCCAGGGCGAGTGGTAGCACGCCCATGCCGAAAGCGAGCGAGGTCATGATGATGGGCCGCAGGCGATCGCGAACCGCCTGCAAGGTTGCTTCAATGATCTCGATGCCGTTGTCCACGTTTTCCTTCGCGAACGCGATGATCAGGATCGCATTCTTGCTGGTGAGTCCTATCGTTGTCAGCATCGCGACCTGGAAGTAGATGTCACGGTCCATGCCGCGCAGCAGGGCTGCAAGCGTAATGCCGAGGATGCCGAGCGGTGCCACGATCAGGACCGACGTCGGAATCGACCAGCTTTCGTACAGTGCTGCAAGGCACAGGAACACGATCAGCACCGACAGCGTATACAGGAGTGGTGTCTGCCCGCCGGCCTTACGCTCCTGGTACGACGCACCGGTCCAGTCGAGGCTGTAGCCCCTGCCGAGACCTGCGACGATGCGCTCCACTTCGTCCATCGCCTCGCCCGAGCTGGTGCCGGCCGCGCCCTCGCCGTTAAACGGTAATGCCCCGATGCCGTTGTAACGCTCGAGCTGCGGCGAGCCATACTCCCACCTGGAACTGGTGAAAGCCGGCAGGGGCACCATGTCGCCGTCGCGGTTCCGCACCGACCAGAACCGGAAGTCCTCCGGCACCATGCGAAACGGCGCATCGGCCTGCAGGTAAACCCGCTTGACGCGGCCGCGATCGATAAAGTCGTCGATATACTGACCGCCCCAGGCAGTCTGCAACGTCGCATTGATATCGCCCACTGACAGCCCTAGCGCTCCGGCCACCTCGAAATCGACATCGAGCCGGAAAACCGGCGCATCGGCCTGGCCATTGAAGCGCACATTCGCCAGCAACGAACTTGCACGGGCCTCGGCCAGGAACCGGTCGCCGGCGGACACAAGCGCCTCGTGGCCCTGGTTACCGTTGTCCTTCAGGTAAAATGAGAAGCCGGCGGAACGGCCGAGTTCTGATACGGGCGGCGGTACGAACGCGAAGATCATCGCGTCCTTTATTGTCGACATGGCCTTGCTGGCACGCCGAGCGACTGCGGCTGCGCTCAGCTCCTTCGAGTCACGCTCGTCCCAGTCCTTCAACTTCACGAAGGCGAGCACGTTGTTCTGGCCTCTGCCGGAGAAACTGAAACCCTGCACGGCAAACATGCCTTCGACGGCATCGGACTCTTCATCGAGAAAGTAGTCCTCGATCTGGTAGGCCGTCTTCATGGTACGTTCCTGCGTCGCACCAACTGGCGTCGTACCCTGCGCATACATCGTGCCCTGGTCTTCCTGCGGCAGGAATGAAGTGGGGAGGTTGACGAACAATATGCCCATCAGTCCCACCAGCAGGAGGAAGACAGCCGCGTAACGGGCCGGGCGCGCGAGCATGCTGCGAACCGTGTTGCGGTAACGCTGGGCGCTACTATTAAAGCTGCGCTCGAACCAGGCGAGAAAGCCTTTCTCGGCACGATAGTGACCGTTAAGTGGCTTCAGCATGGTTGCGCACAGCGCCGGGGTCAGCGTCAGTGCGACGAACACGCTCAGCGCCATCGCCGAGATTATGGTCGCTGAGAATTGCCGGTAAATGACGCCCGTCGCGCCACCGAGGAACGCCATCGGGATGAAGACGGCCGACAGTACGACACCGACGGCGACCAGCGCGCCACTGATCTGACGCATTGACTTGCGAGTCGCTTCTTCCGGCGACAATCCTTCTTCGGTCATTACGCGTTCGACGTTTTCGACGACGACGATCGCGTCGTCAACGAGTAAGCCGATGGCGAGCACCATCGCGAACATCGTCAGCATGTTGACCGAAAAGCCGAGCACGGCCAGCACCCCGAATGTACCGAGGAGTACGACAGGCACCGCGATTGTCGGTATCAGCGTTGCGCGCAGGTTTTGCAGGAACAAGAACATGACCAGGAACACGAGCACGATCGCCTCGATCAGGATCTCGATAACGTTGGCGATGGACGCGCGCACAAAAGGCGCCGTTTCGAACGGAATGACCGCGGTCAGGCTCTCGGGAAAGAACTCCGAGAGTTCGTCGATACGCGCCTCGACGGCGGCCGCGGTCTCCAGCGCATTCGCTCCGGTTGCGAGGGTTATCGCGATACCCGATGACGGCTGGCGATTAAAGCGGGAAATCGAGGCATAGTCCTGTGCACCGAGTTCGACGCGCGCCACGTCGGACAATCTCAGGACAGAGCCATCCGCTTCGCTGCGGACGATAATGTCGCGAAACTCCTCGGCCGTATGTAATCGCGACTGCGCCGTGATGGTCGCGTTCAGTTGTTGTCCGGGAACCGCCGGCGTGGCGCCAAGCTGTCCTACCGCAACCTGGGCATTTTGGGCACGTACCGCCGCCGTTATGTCGGCCGGTGTCAGCCTGTACGTGTCCAGCTTGTTCGGGTCCAGCCAGATGCGCATGGCGTACTGCGAGCCGAATACGCGTATATCGCCTACGCCTGACACGCGACTCAACGGGTCAACGATATTGGCCGATACGTAATCGGAGATATCGGCGCGCGTGGTCGTGGGGTCATCGGAAACGAAACCGACCACCATGAAGAAGCCGCCGCGGGCCTTGCCGACGTTGACGCCTTGCCGCTGCACTTCCTGCGGCAACAGCGGCATCGCCAGCTGCAGCTTGTTCTGTACCTGCACCTGCGCAATATCGGGGTCGATGCCGTTGTCGAACGTCAGGGTGACCGTTGCGGTACCGTTCGACGAGCTCTGGGATTCCAGGTACAGCAGGCCGTCGAGATTCTTCATGTTCTGCTCGATGATCTGCGTCACCGAGTCCTCGACAACTTTGGCGGATGCACCGGGATAGTTTCCGGTGATTACGACCGTCGGCGGTGCGATGTCCGGGTACATCGCCACAGGCAGGCGCGTAATGGACAACGCGCCCGCGATCATGATGATGATCGCAATAACCCACGCGAAGATCGGACGGCCGATGAAAAACTGGGGCATGGCGGCGCTCGTCAGGAACCGTCGATGAGTATCGGGTCGACCTGCACGCCGGGCGCGACTTTTTGCAGCCCCTCGACAATGACACGGTCACCGGCTGCCAGGCCATCGTCTACGAGCCAGCGGTTGCCAATTGCCCGGCTGACCTCGACCATGCGCCGCTCGACCGTGTTTTCTCCGTTGACGACCATCGCGAAAGCCTCACCCTGCGGGTTGCGCATGATGCCTTGTTGCGGCACCAGCAAACCCTCCTGCAGCACGGCATTGCTGACAACGGCACGCACGTACATGCCGGGGAGTAACAGCCGGTCCGGGTTAGGAACAACGATCCGAAAGTCGACGCTGCCGGTCATCGGGTCTACCGACACATCCGAGAACGCCAGTTCACCCTGAAACGCATACTCGGTGCCATCACTGAGCAAGATAGTTACCGGAATGCCGTCGGCATTGCGAATATCACTTTCCTCCAGCAGGCGCCTGAGAGCCAGCAGTTCTGAAGCAGACTGGGTGACGTCCACGTAGACCGGGTCGAGCTGCTGCACGACTGTCAGCGCTTCGACCTGGTCCTTGGTCACCAGTGCACCCTGCGTGACGTTGGACTTACCGACGCGACCGGCAATCGGTGAACGAATGCGCGCATAGCTGAGCGGCAATGCGGCGCTCTGCAACCGTGCCTCTGCAACCTTGAGGTCGGCTGCGGCCTGGTTGTAGGTGGCCATGATGCGATCGTGTTCCTGCCCGCTGAGCACGTTGGACTCGCGCAGCTCCTCGGCGCGGTTCGCGTCCAGCCTGGCCAGCTCGAGTGTGGCCTCGGCGCGCACCACCGCGGCCTTCGCACTCGCGACCGCGGCACGATAGGTTGAGTCCACGAGCTGGTACAGCGGGTCGCCCGCTGCAACCAGCGCACCCTCGGTGAACAGGCGCTCTTTGACGATGCCGGTGACCAGCGGGCGCACTTCGGCGATGACGAAGGCGCGGGTTCGGCCAGGCAGTTCACGCTTGAGCGCGACCGGCTCGGTCTCCAGCACCACCACCGACACCGCGGTCGGCGTCATGGTCTGCACCATCGGCGACTCGGAGGCATCGCCACAGGCGGCGAGAAAAAAGGGCAGCAAGCCGCCGGCGACGATACAAAGACGCCAGGGGGATCGGAATCGATACAGGTTTGACACGGGCAACTCAGGTATACCGGGAACCGGAAGGTAAAGAATGAACGTTCATTCTTTTTTTGTCAATCTTGCTGGCCAAGTTAAATTGACTGATCGCGTCGGCGATCGTTATTGTCCGAAATTCCTTACCTCTTCTAATTCCTGGCGCGAAATAACCATGTCTGAAGTATTCCCAGTTATTGACCCTGACGGATTGCTCGAATACTCCGTGGTCTACACGGATCGTTCACTCAACCACATGTCACGAACTTTTCAAGGTGTGATGAACGATATCTCCTCTGCCTTGAAGAAGGTGTACTCGGCGGAGGCAGTTGTCGTTGTCCCAGGCAGCGGGACTTTCGGGATGGAGGCGGTAGCAAGACAATTTGCTACTGACAAAAAGTGTCTCGTTATTCGCAATGGCTTTTTCAGTTACCGCTGGACTCAGATTTTTGAAATGGGCGACATTCCGGCTGCGGCAACGGTGCTCAAAGCACGCCTCATCGAAGACAGCCCTCAAGCCCCGTTTATACCGCCGCCCATCGATGAGGTCGTCGCAACGATCAAAGCGGAGCAGCCCGACATCGTATTTGCACCACACGTTGAAACCTCCTCCGGCATGATTCTGCCGGATGACTATATTCAGGCAGTAGCGGAGGCCGTTCACTCGGTCGGCGGAATGTTCGTACTGGACTGTATCGCTTCCGGCACTGTCTGGGTAAATATGGAAACCAGTGGCGTCGACGTGCTCATCAGTGCGCCGCAGAAAGGCTGGAGTGCCTCGCCCTGCTGCGGACTGGTCATGCTAAGCCCACTCGCGCTCGAGAAAATGGCGGGCACAAAGAGCACCAGCTTTGCATGCGATCTCCAGAAATGGCTGGATATCATGCAAGCCTATGAGAACGGCGGCCATGCCTATCACGCGACGATGCCGACCGACTCGCTTGCCCGATTCCGCGACACGCTCCTGGAGATCGAGGAGCTCGGATTCGAAATGGCATCTCTCAGGCAAAGAGAGCTTGGCAGCAAAGTGCGCAACTTGCTCGCCAGTAAAGGGGTTCGCAGTGTCGCCGCTGACGGCTTCGTTGCGCCAGGCGTTGTCGTGGCCTATACCAGTGACGCCGACATAAAGTCCGGCAAAAAATTTGCCGACGTTGGTGTCCAGATCGCTGCTGGCGTTCCGTTGATGTGCGATGAGCCCGACGATTTTCAGACATTTCGTCTTGGCCTCTTCGGTCTCGAGAAGCTAAAGAGTGTCGATAGCACCGTTGCCCGTCTCGAGGAAGCCCTGGATAACGTATTAGGCTGACCTGTTGGTAGGTAGATCTGCGGATTTCAGCTCAGGCGCCTGACGACTTAACCTGATTAGCGAGGTAGCTATATGTTAGTCAGGTTTCGATCAAGAGCATCCGGCAACATCACCATGTTCGGTGACGTGGCGGTCAAGTTGCTCAAGTTGATGGGCCGCACTGGCAAGGTCCCGGGTGCAATTATGCCGGAGGACATACCAGCAGCACTGCAGCAGTTGAAATTGGCCCTGTCCGAATACGGTACGCAAGCCCCACAAGAGCGCAACGAGGAGCAGGACGAGCCCGCAGACTTCATCGACGAACCGGTCAGCCTGCCGACACGGGCGATACCACTCATTGAGTTGCTCGAGAGCTCGTTAGCGGAAGATGTCGGAGTCATGTGGGAAGAACAATAGCGCTCAACTTGTTCGTCCTTCGAATCTCCAGCCTGATCTATCGACCGCTCTGATGTGAATCTAGCGCCTGTACCAGCCTGGGTGCGTCGTCGATTCCAGCAGTCGCTCTACCGCGTAACGCTCCGCTTCGTCTTCAGTCAACTGCCGCGACCATGACACGCGCTCACTCGTATTGCCGCCGGGTCCGGAGCTTTGGTGTTCGGCGTAATAAACTGTGCCCTCTGCCTCCGTCTTGCTCCAGTTGTACCACCCCGCCGGCAGGATGTGGCGGCCCATCGCGCTATTTATGAAAACGGTTTGTGCATACTCACGCCAGGGTCTTCCCAGGTAGACTGCATCGACCCCGGGCGCCGCAGTCAGATTCGCATTGATAAAGACGAAACCAAACACTTCGTTCGCCGGCGTCGAGGCCGCGGTGATATAGGAGTTCTTCTTCGCGTGCAGGGTGCAGTTGTTAAATACCGCTGACGCGCCGCCGAAAATGAAGTCGGTTGATCCTTCGACATAGCAATCGTCGAAAAACATCCGGTTTCCTTCTCCTGTGACATATAGCGTGTCCTGGTTGCCAAGCAGGCGCACCATTTGGAAAACGGCGCGCTTCGCGTTGACGGCCAGCGCTATAGCCTGACCAACCTCGCCCGCGGTGTTTTCGATCGTCAGGTTCTGGGCGACAAAGTCATCGGCATCGACCCGCATCGTTGGCGTCAAAAAGGTGCTGTTGCGACCGCGCGCAATGCGCTTGAAATGATCGTCCCAGGAAATAATGGTGCTCTCCTTATCTTCGCCGACGATCGACAGGCGCGTATTCCACTCGTGCACGACGACTTTCTCACGATACACACCGCGCTTGACAACAATGGTGATGCGCTCGGGCGGGAATGACTTCATCGCATCAATCGCGGACTGAAGCGTCTGGAAATCACCTGAACCGTCTTTCGCAACGACGAAAGTCGGCCCCGCCGTGGAATCACTGGCGGCGAGGAGAATGAGGCCTATCAACACATATCGAATCATGACCTTCGAGCGTCAGGCGGTGGCATCAATGATGATGTCACAGGACGCATTCCTCAAGCGCATGCGGACACGATCGTGACCTCCCGGTGCGCGTTACTTGATTCACGCTCACCGATCGAGTTCCAGCGCCGCGAGGATGAACGGGCCGACGCCATGCGGGTCGTTGTCCACGCGCGGCTCGCCAATGTAGTACTCGAACGACCCATCCCGGAACGGAATGCCACCCAGCCCTGCGCTGCCGCAGATATTGGTCAGGCTTACCTGTCCGTTAGCATCGATGCGAACGAGTTCTGTGACGAGGCCATCGAAACCCTTCTCGGCAACGGCAAGGTACTTCTTATCGAGGATGCCCAGCCGCACCCCCTTCGCAATCGCGTAGACGAACATTCCCGTTCCCGACGCCTCGAGGTAATTGCCTTCGCGTCCGCCCTGATCAGTGACCTGATACCAGATTCCTGACTCGTGCTGGAACGGCAACAATGCATCGATGAGGCGCTGGAGGATCGCGGCGAGCGTGTCGCGTCCTGCATGATCTGTCGGAAAATGCTCCCAGGAATCCACGAGCGCCATCGCATACCAGCCCATGGCGCGCGACCAGAAATTCGGGCTTAGCCCCGTTTCCTCGTCGGCCCAGGCGAGCAGCCGACTCTCGTCCCATCCGTGGAACAGAAGACCGGTCTCCGGATCCCGCGTTTTCGACTCGATCAGCGCGAACTGGTGCGTGATGTCGTCGAAGGACTCGCTGTCCTCGCCGAACGTTGCCGCGTACTGCGCCCAGTACGCAGAGCCCATGTAGAGACCGTCCAGCCACATTTGCCAGGGATAGATGCGCTTGTGCCAGAAACCGCCTGAGCGAGTGCGCGGCTGCCATTCGAGCTGCGTTCGCAGGCTATCCATGGCCTTGCGGTAGCGTTTGTCACCCGTCTTTTCATAGAGCGCAAACAGCAGCTTGCCGGCATTGACCGAATCGATATTGAAGTCGGTGATCTCGATGTTGCGGATATGGCCGTCTTCATCGATCAGTGAGTCGACCCAAGTGCGCACGTAGTCGTAGTGCGCCGGGTTCCGGGTCTGCTCATAAACACGTTGTGTCGCGAGCAGTGCGAGGCCATAGGTATAAGCCCATTGCGGTTCGGTGAGTCCTTTGTGCGGACGCATGCGCCATGCTTCCGGGCTGCGTGCAATCATCGAGTCAACCGCGCGTTGCGACCAGGGAACGTCAACGCGTTCACCGTTGATGATCACGTTGTCAAAAACAAGATTCTCGGCATTCTCCAGTATGAAATCCCGGCTGCCGTGCCCGATGTTCACATTGCGGAAAGTTACGTCACGCAGCGGGGCGCCCTTCGGCGCATGCACTTCGAGCACCGTTTCCGCTTTCTCCACAGTTATGTCCTCGAAGACGATGTCGTGGTAGAGCGCCGGGAAGTTGCCACCGAGTTCACCGGGGTAGTCGAGCTGAAACCAAAACAGGCGATCAAATGATTCGACGCGTTGCCGGCAGACGCGAATCTTCTCGACAACGCCACCGCGGTCCAGATTGGACTTGAAACGAAATGCCGCGGTACCGGACCTCATGACGTTGTCGACGAAGTAGACCTCTCGAACGTCGCCTGACATCTCGCTGCCCAGCGCAATGCCATCTTCGCCGCCCATGTCGTTATTTCTGACGACCACGTATTCGCTCGGGCGAGCAATGTCACGACCGTCGCGGTCTCTGCCCGACTTGACCACCACGGAATCATCTCCGGTGCGGAAATGGCTGTCCTCGACCAGGACGTAACGACTCGAATCGACATCGACACCGTCGTTATTTGCATAATGGCTGTCGACCCGGATACCCCGAACCGTCGCGTGGTTCGTGTACACGAGATGGTTGACCCAGAACGGCGAGTTCTCGGCTGTGAAACCGGAAAGCAGAACCCGCTCAGCCGAGAAAAGCTGGATCAGGCTCGGGCGCAGGTAGTGGCCTGCACCGAAATCGCGATCCTCCACCGGGACACCGCCCGCACCCATCTTCCGCAGCGCAAGCTGGTCCGCCGCCTGCAGCTCAGTCCAGGCCAGGAATTCGCTGTTAGGGTTGCCGTCGATTGTGCCAGTACCGGTTATTGCCACATCGTGAACGTCGCGAGCGTAAATTAGTGGCGAGTAGCCATAAAGCTCTGTGCCTTCCCAGCGAGTCAGAACAGCCGGCAGATAATGTTCCGCACGCGCGCTGAACTGCAGACGTGCACCCTCCTCGAGGTGTAGCTCGATCTTACTTTGCAAGACTATGGGTCCGTTGCTCAGCCAGTTGCCCGCTGGTACCACGACCCGACCACCGCCGTGTGCCACCGCTTCGCGTATGGCGGCAAGGATGGAGGGTCGAGCATCTTCCGTACCGCCTTCTGTTGCACGGAAATCGACGATGTTGAACTCCCGGGCCGGAATCTCGGGAAGCTTGATTGCCTGGACGATTGCGTCGATCTCGGCTGCGAGACAACCCTCCTCCGCAGCGACGGTGCGCTCGGCCGAAGTCAGAGCCCCGCAGAGCAAGGCGACGCAGAAAATTGTCCGGGATTTATTCATATGCTTCACCAAAAAGGCCCCCAACTGGCGAAACCAGCTGGGAGCCTCGGGTTTAAGCCTTGGGGGAACAGGCTTAGAAGTTGACGCGGAGACCGAAGAAGAGCTGACGGCCCGTGAAGTTGTATTCACGCACGAGATTCAGCGTGCCGTCGCCGGTCGTGAAGAGCCGTTCTGCCTCGTCCGTGATGTTGATGCCTTCGAAGGTCAACGACATCGAATCGTTGATGTGGTAGAACGCGCTCATGTCGACACGCGTCGGCCCCGTCGTACCGTGTGCGATGTTGCCGTTACTGCCGGTGTTGTCGGTGACGTAGTCATCGCGATTATTGACAGCGACGCGCGCACCCCAGTTCTCGACTTCGTAGTACAGGGTTGCGTTCCACGAATTCTCGGAGAGACCTTCCAGGGGTACCGTCACGGACTCACCGCTCCGAATCACCTGCGTCTTGGCGTCGACGTAGGAGAAGTTACCGATGAAGCCGAAGTTGCCCCAGAAACCCGGCAGGTTCGTAAACGCCTGCTGGTAGGCGATCTCGAAGCCGTCGAGCTCGGTACCGTCGGTATTTGCGGCCGTGCTGTAGGTCCAGATAAGACTCGGATCCAGCAGCTCAGGCTGGGTCGGGTAGAGAGCAATGACGATGGGGTAATCCTCAGGGCGCAGCGGTCCTTCCGTCGATGGCGACGAAATGAAGCTTTCGATGTCCTTCATGAAGTAGGCGAATGACAGCACCGACTGCTCATCGAAGTACCATTCCACGCTCAGGTCGACGTTGTCGGACACGAGTGGTTCGAGTTGCGAGTTTCCGCCGGACACCGTGAAGTTCACGGGTGTAATACTCTTGCTCGGCGCAAGGCTCGAGAGGCTTGCGCGAGTCATCGTGCGACTCAGGCCGGCGCGAAGGACCAAATCGTCCGTGGCATCGAAGGCAACATTGAGAGATGGCAGGACGTTGTCGTACTTGCTGTTCTCGGTATTGGGGTCTGTCGAATTGACATAGCCCGTTGCCGTCGTCTCCGTCTCCACGTAGCGAACGCCAAGATTCAGGCGCAGCGCTCGGTTTGCCACGTCGGTATCGAGATTGTAGTCGACGTAGGCGCCGGTCGTCTTCTCATCGACGACCCACGTAGCGCGGCCCGGACCGGCATAAAGCTCCCAGTTGAACGGACCATAGGCTGCCTTGGCCCGGTCGAAGTTGAGGACCCAGAAGTCGAGCTGGGTATTGCTGCCGTAGCCGCCGAGATCCGTGTAGCTGTAGACCTGGCCAAGACCGACGATGTCGGTCTGGTCAACGCACGTCGGGCATCGGAACACGCGACTTTCGACTTCACGTGTATTGGATATCAGGCCAAAGTCGAAGCTGTGCTCGTCGGTCCATGCCCAGTTCAGATCAACCCGTACCGTGTCGTTGGCGCGATCGACGTAGTTTTGCTCGAGGCGCTCGTTGCCCATGATGAAATACTCATTGGGATCGGTCACGTCGATATCGTAGCTAATTGCTGCAACGTTCCCGTTGCCAGTGAAATCGTATGAGAACTCGGCTCCGGGTTCCGGCGTCTCGATGTTGACGCGGAAATAGTCGTCGAAGAACTCCGACTTGGCCGTGCCGACCATGCCCTTGAGCGTCAGGCTGTCCGAAATACCCCACTCGACGTCGGCCGTGATCTGGTTGAAGTCTGTCGTGTCGGCATTCTGGCGGCTTTCCGTGCGCAGGCCGACTTCGGAGAATTGACCGGCGATGACATGCGTGCCACCCGGATCCAGCGTGATGTCTTCCACGATGATATGCGGGTAACCCCACACGCCACTGCGGCGGAACTCGGCGAACGAGTTGTAGCTGTCACGCGTTGCATCGAACTGCGAATGCACCCAGTTCAGGCCGATATCGATATCGTCGTTGGGTCGAAACTGCGCCGCAGCTGCCATAGCCAGGCGCTCCTGGCCATGGTGGAAACTATCCTGTCGAGGCAGGCGCGGGTACCAGTAGGACTGGACGTCTGCGTCGGGAAGTCCTGTGTTGTTGCCCGCAAAATCCCGGTCGGGAACCGCCCAGCGGACCGTACCGAAGCCGTCCTGCCAGACCGTGCGTTCCGTATATGCAGCGGTGAACAGGAACCCGAGTGTCTCGGCGTCATTCGTCGTACTCAGGAATGCCCTGATCGTGGGATCCCATTCCTCCGACAGGTCGTTGTAGCCTGCCTGGGCAAACGCCGAAGCATGGAAGCCCTTACGATCTAACGGTCGCGCCGTGTAGAGTTCGACGGTGCCGGAAACGCCGCCTTCCTCGATCGAGGCGACCGGCGACTTGTTGACGTCGATGCGCGTAAACATGTCAGCCGAGAATACGTTGAAATCGAAGCCGCGGCCGCGGTTTACGCCGCCGTAGCTGTCGAGGCCGCCCGTCGACGCCGGCACTTCCATGCCGTTCAGCGTGACACGCGTGAAGCTCGGGCCGAGACCGCGGATCGTGAGCTGGCGGCCCTCACCGCCTTCGCGGGTGATGGCGACGCCGGGCACGCGCTGAATAGCTTCGGCCAGGTTGAGGTCAGGCATCTTGCCAATGTCTTCGCTGACGATGCTGTCGCGGGCGTTGACGGCGTTGCGTTTCAGCGACACAGCAGCCAACAGGCTGCCTCGAAAACCCTTGACCACAATTTCTTCGATGACTTCGTCATCGGCCTCTTGGGCAACGGCGATACCGGGAACGGCAACGCCCGCACCAATGAGGCAGGCAGTCGCGATGCTGCTCGCCAGTAATGTCTTACGGAAGGTCTTGGAAATCATAGTTGCCCCCATTTTCGCTTGATTGAAAAACGTGTGGTGTTCAAGTCAGTTTTCTCCGTAGAATACGTCGAAGATAATTGCCACCGGTGGCAATTGAGCCAAATGTACTCCATTTTGCCAACGGTGGCAAGCTTGTTTTTATAAGGGTAAGAACCTCAGGTGACTATTCGTTTGCCGGCTTGCCGATCGTGGCCAGGATGCCGCCGTCGACATAGACGATCTGTCCATTGACGAAGTCGCTCGCCTTCGAGGCCAGGAACACCGCTGCGCCCTGCAAATCGTCAGGATCACCCCAGCGCCCTGCCGGCGTGCGACCGATTATGAAGTCATTGAATGGGTGGCCATCGACTCGGATCGGCGCCGTCTGGCTGGTAGCAAAATAGCCGGGGCCGATGCCGTTAACCTGGATGTTGTTTTTTGCCCACTCCGTAGCCATATTGCGAGTCAGCATCTTGAGGCCGCCTTTGGCCGCCGCATAGGCACCAACGCTATTGCGGCCGAGCTCACTCATCATCGAACATATATTGATGACCTTGCCACCTCCTCGCTCGATCATGCGCCTGACGACCGGTCGTGACATGACGAACACACCCGTGAGATCGGTGCGGATGACCTCCTCCCATTCGGCGAGATCCATCTCCAGCAACGGCACACGCTTGATGATGCCGGCATTGTTGACAAGGATATCGACAGGCCCGACTTCGCCCTCAATCCTGTCGGCCGCCGCGTCCACGGCCTGTTCATCAGTCACATCGAAGAGATAGCCGTGTGCGCGCAGTCCGTTCGATTCATACGTCGCGATCGCGGCATCGAGCTTGTCTTGTGAGGAATGTCCGTTAATGACCAGCGTTGCACCTGCCTTGCCAAGCCCCGTGGCCATTGCCATGCCCAAGCCGTGCGTCGCGCCCGTAACGAGCGCCACTTTTCCCGTCAGGTCAAAGAGATCCATCATACCTACTCGGCCGATGCCCGGAATTCGTTGGGCTGGAAGATATCCATATCCGCATAGTCGACGTTCTCACCGGCCATTCCCCAGATAAACGTGTAGTTGCTGGTACCGACACCGCTGTGAATCGACCAGGGTGGCGACACGACGGCCTCACCGTCGCCGACCCAGACGTGCTTTGTTTCGTCACGCGGCCCCATGAAGTGGCAGACCGCCTGGTCGTCGTCAACCTCGAAGTAAAAATAGGTCTCCATGCGGCGCGCATGCGTGTGTGCGGGCATCGTGTTCCAGACGCTGCCCGGCTTGAGTTCCGTCATGCCCATCTGCAACTGGCAGGAATCTACCGTACTCGTCACCAGCAGCTTGTTAATGACGCGTTCATTCGAGGTGAGCTGATCACCCATTGGCATTACTTCGGCATCCGCAAGTGTGACTTTCTTCGTCGGGTAGCTCCGGTGCGCACCAGCCGAGTTGCAATAAAACTTTGCCGGATTTGCCGGGTCGTCACTGCTGAACTCAATCTTGCGATTACCCTTGCCGACGTAGAGTGCCTCCTTTGGTGCAAGATCGTAGTCACCATCGTCGAGAGCGGCTTTGCCAGGCCCGCCAACGTTGATAATGCCCAGCTCGCGGCGCTCGAGGAAATACTCGGAACGCATCTCGTCCACAACGCCGAGCGACACCGCCTCTTTCACGGGCATGACACCGCCGACTACGAAGCGATCGTAATGTGTGTAGATAATTTCAACGTGATCGGGCTGGAAGAGGTTGCTGACGAGGAAGTTATCCACGATCTCCTTCATCGTGAAGCGTGCATACTCATTCATTCCAACTGCAAACCGATTCGATACATTGATGCTCATTTGTCTTCCATCCTGTTTGATCTATTTCTCAGCCAGCATCTTGCTGACCTGTATTCCTGCCATGATGAAGGGCCCGACGCCTTTCGGATCATTGGCGGTGACCGGCTCGCTCATGTAGTAGCGATAGCTGCCATCGCGTCCGTAGCCAAGGCCGGCAACCTGGCAGATACCCGTTAGTGATACCGCGCCACTCGCGTCGACGTTCACGAACTCAGCTACAACACTGGCGTAAGCATCAGTAGTAGCTTCTGCATAGCTGACATCGAGGTAGCCCTCGTTGACGGCTTTCGCCAGCATGTAAACAAACATGCTGCTGCCGCTCGCCTCCGGGTAGTTCCCAGTCGCATCGGGCTTGTCCGTAATCTGGTACCAGACGCCATCAACCTGGTGTGCCAGGACAGCATCCGCAAACCGTTGAATGATGTCGATGAGCGGCTCTCTCAGGTCAGTGCGCTCCTCCGGCACAAAGTCGAGCAGGTCGACCAGCGCCATCGCGTACCAGCCCATGCCGCGAGACCAGAAGTACTTCGACAGTCCGGTGTCCGAATCCGCCCAGATCTGTTCGGCTTTCTCATCCCAGGCGTGGTAGTAGAGCCCTGTCTCCGCATCGCGCAGGCGGCGATCCGCGATTTGCGCCTCGGCTACGGCCTCTTCTATGCCGTGCGCGTCGTCTTTATCGAGCGCGTAGTGGGCGAGGAACGGCATGCCCATATAAACGCCATCGAGCCACAGCTGCCAGGGATAACGCTTCTTGTGCCAAAACGCACCTTCCGACGTGCGGGGATGGTCTGCAAGCTGTGCACGAATCGCATCGGCCGCGATTCGATAACGTTCGTCGCCCGTTCGTTCAAGGTAACGCAACAGCATCTTGCCGGAGTTCACATGATCGATGTTGTAGAGCGAGGCGTCGTAGGTGAGGATATCGCCGGCGTCCGTGACATAGGAGTCGAGCGTCGCCTTGCCCCACTCGGCGAATTTCGGATCGCCGGTCGCTACCGATAGATCGTCCATGGCTTGCGCAAGCAGCCCGGTCGTATATGACCAGCGCGCCGTCCGATTACCGACCTCATCGAAACCGTTGTATTGCAGTCTCGCACCGATGCGCTCGACCTCCGATTCAGCGAGTCGCGTGCTCCAGGCAAGTGCCTGCTCGGCGTCAATCGGCAACTGTGTGTCGCTCATCGTCTTGCTTGTGAACAGGCGGGCGCGCAGCGGCATCGTCAGTTTCTCAGCCTCCTTTTCGAGGTAGTCGACGAACGCGTCCTTGCTGGTAATGCCGCCCGGCTCCTGCACCCAGGCCGCGCCGAAGTAATACTCGAGCTTGCCGTCTCCGGGTCGCATGACAGAGACAAAGTTGTGCTCGTCCTCGGTCTGCTCGTCGCGCGCATCCTTTTTGAACAGCAGGAACAGGCCGAGCTCATCCCCGCTAAGCGCCTGTTTGCCCCAGGTCGCGACATAGGTCCACGCGTGCCCGGAAATCTCGAGGTCACCCTCGATGAGTTCTGCGTCCGGGTGCTTGACCAGGCCAATTGCGATGTTCGGAAAATCCGGCGAAGCGGCCAGCTTGACGTTGACGAGACGCGATCCGGCCAGCATGGAAAGGGTGGCAGCGAGATCGGTCTGCTGCCCATCGGCTTGCCAGCCCGTGTAGTCAATGCGTAAAGCCGAGTAGAGCGGCCCATCTTCGACGATTGTCACGGCTCGATTCTGCGTCTCGGAAACGCGAATAATCTTTTCACCATCCCAGTAGCCATAGCCACCGATGCCGACCGCGTCGCCGACCTTGAGTATGTCCATGCCCCAGTCGGCCGGCTCATGGTAGGACTGGTAACCGTCCTGGCCCACGTTCTGTAACACCATCTCGGGCGTCAGCTTGCCGAAGATATCGAAGCCGTTGCGCCAATCGAGGTATACACGGTACCCGACTTTATCCGACTCAATTCCCGGCCCTTCGTAACGAATATATTCGGAGTGATCCGTGTACTGTGCCGGCGGGTCAACCTCGGAAACGTTCACAAACTCGCCACCCTTGTAGGTCTTGCCGTCCCATGTGCCACCTTGTCTTATCGACACCTCGGCGTACGTGCGCTTGGGCGGAAGCGCCCCCTGATCCGGCACCGTGCGAATGTCGAACGTGCGCTTCTGGGCGGCGTCGAAATCGGCAATAAAAATCAGGGCATCCTGTGTTCCGTCGCCGTCTGAATCGATGAGATGTGACGGGTGTACTGACCCGCCTTCCGTCACCGACAGCGCAACATCAGTCGGGATATTGATGCCGAGGTCGTTGAGGTCGAGCAGCACAGGTTCGTCGACGCGCACAAACTCAGACGGGTTCGACAGCGACAGGTTCGCAACGAACTGTTCGGCACGCGGCTCCTCGCCGCGTTCCTCCGGCACCTCCTGTGGTGCTTCACCGCAGGCGGTGATGAATATCGAGGCAGTTGCGCATGCCAGCAAGGCCGGTCGAGGTAGAGTGCGAACAGCAATCATGTCTTCTTCCTTCAGATATCAATCTCGTGGCGCGGGCCCGGTTGACTGACGCGGCACGAACTGTGGGGAAACCATGGACTCAAATGCGCGTGCGGCATCCGGTCCTTCGTCGACGAGCGCGAGCAGCTTCTGCGCCGCGAGGCGCGCCATGTCGGCACTCGGCCTTCGTATTGTCGACAGCGATGGAATCACGAAAGTCGCAAACTTGGTGCCGTCGAAACCGACGACGGACAGGTCGTCGGGCACCTTGATGCCGAGGCTGTTCGCAACGTTCATGACACCGAAAGCCATCTCGTCGTTTGCTGCAAATATCGCTGTCGGACGCGGTTCGGACTCGAGTATTTTGCCCGCGCATTTAACGCCGGACTCGTACGTGAAAGCGCCCTCAGCAACGAATGCCGTATCGAGCTCCAGCCCGTGACGGGCAAGTGCTTCTACGAACGCCTGCTCACGTTTCTGCGATGAGATATTGTCTCGTGGGCCGGAAACAAAGCCGATTCGCGTATGCCCGAAGTTCACGAGGTGATTTGTCATGTCGGTCACGGCCGGCACGTAATTGGTGACGACAAGGCGCCAGGTCTCCCCCGAAAGCTCGGACGCAAAACGCACGTACGGAACACCACTTGCATCCAGCGCTGCCACGACTTCGGGTATCTCCGACACGGGCGGCAACATGACGACGCCATCCACCTTCGAGCGATTTACGAAGCGCTGTACGTCATCGACGAGTCCGGTGGTACCGAACTCGCAAGGATGCACGACGATGTCGTAACCCGCCTCGGTACAAATGCCGAGAATGCCCTTCTGTACGTCGTTGATGAACAGTGTGGGGACATCGTAAATCAGACCAATCAGGTAGGACCGGCGAGCAGCCAGTCCACGCGCACGCGAATTGGGCGCGAAATTGAGTTCTTCGATGACTTTCTCGACCCGCTCGCGAGTCTTCTGATTGACCTTGTCCGACTTATTAATCACGCGCGATACGGTGCGCTTCGAAACACCAGCCAGATCGGCGACATCGTTGATCGTTGGAATACTGTCCCTGCGGGCCACGTCGATCTCCGTATTACTTGGTATACTTGTCCTCGGACTCTCTAGAGAATGCTTCTGAGCCCCCCGCCAAGCCTCCGAACTCGCATTCCACTGGATTCATTGCTACCGGTGGCAATATCCCATAGAATGATCAAAAAATAAAGGCATATCACTGCTGATTTGATCCGGGGGCCTGCAATGGCGCACCAACCAATCGACCGACGGACGTTTGTGAAGCTTATGGCGGCAGCCGGCTCTACCGTGCCGCTAACCTCCATTTCCGCCTGCGCGTACCAACCGCAGCCGGCTAACGACTGGATCATCGCGGCTCGAATACGCGACGCTTTGCGCAAACCGGTGATTCCCGACCGCGATTTCACTCTGCTCGACTACGGCGCTGTCGGCGATGGCCGCTTCGATTGCAGCGAGGCTTTCGAAAAGGCCATTCAGGCCTGCTCGGCCGCAGGCGGCGGCCGCATCGTCATTCCAGAAGGGACATACCGAACTGGCCCGATTCACCTGCGGTCTCGAATAGACCTGCACGTCATGCAAGGCGCCACCATCGAATTCATCCCGGAACCCGATCGCTACCTGCCACCCGTGTTGACACATTGGGAAGGCCTCGAGTTCATGGGCTATTCGCCGCTCATCTATGCCCGTGGTCAAACCGACATCGCGATTACCGGGGGCGGCACACTCGATGGCGGCGGCAACGAGACGAACTGGTGGCACTGGAAAGGCGGCCGCTGGGGCATTGGTAAGGTCGATGAGGACCAGAAGTTCGCTCGAGCGAAGCTCATGCAAGATGCCGAAAGCCACGTTCCCGTGCACCAGCGCATCTACGCCGACGGCGCATACCTGCGTCCGCCTTTCATTCAGCCGTTAGATTGTGAGCGCGTGCTAATCGAAGATGTGACGATTCGTGCCGCGCCGTTCTGGCTTGTCAACCCGGTGCTGTGTCGTGACGTCACGGTGCGTGGCATTACCTGCGAAAGCCTGGGACCCAACTCCGATGGCTGCGACCCCGAGTCCTGCCGCAACGTACTCATCGAGAACTGCCTCTTTGACACAGGCGACGACTGCATCGCGATCAAGTCAGGCCGTAACGCCGACGGCCGGCGCATTAACACACCCTGCGAGAACATCGTAATCGCCAACTGCGACATGAAAGCCGGCCACGGCGGCGTCGTGATCGGTAGCGAGATATCAGGCGGCGTGCGCAACGTGTTCGCCGAAAGCTGCCGCATGAGCAGCCCGGACCTCGAGCGTGCCATACGCATCAAGACAAATTCGATTCGCGGCGGCGTCATCGAGCATCTGCGCTACCGCAACATTGACGTCGGCCAGGTGCGTGACGCCATCGTCATCAACTATTACTACGAGGAAGGTGATGCCGGTGCATTCGACCCGATCGTCCGGGACGTCCTGATCGAGAACCTGACCATCGAAAATGCGAACCGGGTCTTCCAGGTGCGTGGTTTCGAGCGCGACCCCATCCTCGACCTGCGGCTCAGTGATATCACTGTAGAGAACGCAGGCGAAATCGGCATCGTCGAACACGTTTCGAACTTCGTAACCGACAACGTGACTATCAACGGACAACATTATGACCACACATAAACTGTCGCGCCGCGACTTTATCGCAGCTACTTCAGCCAGCGCACTGTTCGCCTCGTCGCCCATTCTTGGCGCCGGAAACAAGCGCCGCGTCGCCCTCGTCGGTACCGGAATCCGCGGTACGGGGTTTTGGGGCAAACACCTGAACGACAATTACGGTGACGTCATCAAGTACGTTGGTCTCTGCGATATAAACCCCGGTCGCCTCGAATACGCACTCGATTACATGGGCGTCGACTGCCCTGTGTTCACCGATTTTGATGCCCTGCTCGCCGACGCGAAACCGGACCTAGTCATAGTTACGACAGTAGACTCGACGCACGACAAATTCATCGTCAAGGGGCTGCAGGCAGGAATCGACGTCATCACGGAGAAGCCCATGACGACCGACGAAACAAAGTGCCAGGCGATCCTGGACGCCGCCGAGAAATCGAGTGGCAAGCTGATCGTCGCGCTCAACTATCGCAACGGCGTCATTTTTTCGCGGCTCAAGGAACACCTGCTGAAAGAGAAGGTCGGCCAGCTGACGTCGATTGATTTCCACTGGTACCTGAATACCTACCACGGCGCGTCCTATTTCCGCCGCTGGCACGGACTGCGCGACAAGGGCGGCACGTTGCTCTGCCACAAGGCCGCACATCACTTCGACCTGCTCAACTGGTGGATCAACTCCGAGCCTGTCGAGGTTCACGCGTACGGCGGCCTCGAGCATTACGGCCACAACAACGCATTCCGTGGAAAGCGCTGCATGGACTGCCCGCACACCGACAAATGCGAGTACTTCTGGGACATGACGAAAGACCAGCGGCTCATGGACCTCTACCACGCCAATGAAGAGTATGACGGCTACATCCGCGACAACTGCTTGTGGCGAGAGGAAATCGACATCTTCGACAAGATGGCCGTGCAGATCCGCTACGCCAACGACGTACAGGTCAGCTATTCACTGACGACCTACTCACCTTACGAGGGCTTCCGCGTCGCGTTCAACGGCCGCAAGGGACGTATGGAGACCTGGGAGGGCGTGCCCTTCCTCGACGCGATTCAGCAGGACCAGTCGCTGCTGCACACGAAGGAGATGAGCCAGACGAGCCATACCGAGGCCGAGATCGAATACCACGAGATCATCACGCAGCTCAATTTCCGCGATTTCGAACGGGAGAAGGTCCCGTACGTCCGTTCCGGTCACTGGGGCGGCGACCAGGTCATGTTCGACAGGATCTTCCGCGGCATCGACAAGCGGCCGGACCTCGACCATACGGCGGATGTGCGCGACGGCGCCATGTCCGTGCTGATTGGTGTCGCTGCACGCAAGAGTATCGACGAGGGACGCCCGATCCGCATCGCGGACCTGACGAGCCTGAAACCGGCCTAGTCGTCGTCAACCGAAGTCTGAGTGCACGCCCTCGAGCACGAGGTCTTCGACGTGCTCGATTTCATCTGCCTTCTTCACGCCACTGAAGCGGCAATTCGACACCCGGACATTGCGCACGGGGCTGCGTTCGTAACCTTGCAATGACAAAACCTGCCTGACGTTTTCGCCGACGACATCGCTGACCGATACGTCTGACACTTGCGGCACGAAGTCCCCGACATCACCTTTTGCGTAGTGGAAGTTGATACGAATCGCGGCCTTGCCGATCGTTCCGAGATTGACCCGTCGCACATGAGCGTTTTGGACGAATCCGCCGCGCAGAGAGTTTGTCTTGATCCGAAGCATGTACCAGAGACCCGGACTGCTCGTACGGCAATCTTCGACAAACACATTGCGAATACCGCCGGACATCTCACTGCCAATGACCACGCCTCCATGCCCATCCTTCATTTCGCAGCGGGAGACAATGATGTCCTCGCTGGGCACGTTCACGCGACGACCATCGGCGTTTCTCCCAGACTTGATGGCAATACAGTCATCGCCGGTGTCGAATACAGAATTCTCAATGAGAACGCCGCGACAGGAGTCGGGGTTGCAGCCATCATTATTTGGACCGTGGCTCATGACATCTACGCCGCGGATAATGACATTCTCGCAAAGGACCGGATGAATCTGCCAGAAAGGCGCCCGTCGAATCCGAACACCTTCGATCAAGACGTTGCGACAGCGGAAAGGCTGTACGAAGCTGGGCCGGAGTTTGCTCTCGATATCGAATACACGCTCCCGTGGCGGTACCCCGGCGTCTGCCATACCCGTCAGCCGGTCTTTGGACGGATTCTCCCGACTGTTGCCGTACCGGCCCTCCTTCATCTGCCACCAGTTGTCTTCACCTGATCCACCATCAAGTGTGCCGCCGCCGGTGACCGCGACGTTCTCCTGCTCGAAGGCGTAGATAAGCGGCGAGAAGTTCATGACCTCCGTCCCTTCCCAGCGCGTGAACACAGCGGGGAGGAAGTGTTTCGGATCCGTAAAGAAGGACAAGGTCGCGCCTTCGGCGACGTGCAGGTTGACGTTGCTGAGCAGGTGCAACGGTCCAGTCTGGTAGGTCCCCGCGGGCACAATGACCCTTCCGCCTCCCGCCTTGGCGCACTCCTGGATCGCGTTATTGATCGAACCTGTGGAATCGGCGCCGGCATCACCCAGAGCCCCGAAATCGGTGACAAGGAATTCCCGATCGGGGAATTCGGGCGCCTGAATCAGTTGTCGCAGTTGACTGGCATAGCGCCACGGACCAGTTTGCGGCCGACTCGCACAACCTGTAATTGGAAAGAGTGCGGACCCGACAACGGCCGACAAGCTGCCGCCGATAAAGGTCCGACGATCAATACGCCCCTTGGCAGGTTGCCCCGTTCGAATCCTGTCCCCCATTATCAACGTGTATCTCGCGCAGAGCGCAAATAGGACTCAAATTTTGCAACCAGATCCGGATGTTGGCTTGCGATGTCGCGGGTTTCGCCAAGATCTTCCTGGAGGTCGTAGATCTCCAGATCCGCATCTTCGCTCAGTCGAACGGCCTTGTAGCGCCCCCAGCGAACGGCCTGCTTCATCGGCCCGTCCGGTTTCTGGCGGAACTCCCAGTAGAGCGGTCGGTTGTTTCCGACTGCAGTACCGTCCAGCAGGCTCGGCGCAATCGAAATACCATCGAGCGCCAGGCCTTCAGGCAATTCAGCGCCGGCGAGCTCCGCGAACGTCGGCAGGAAATCCCAGAAGACTACGTGACTTGTCTCTTCGATGGTGCCGGCCGGAATCTTGTCGGGCCAGCTGACGATCAGCGGCACCCGGATTCCGCCTTCGTACATGTCCCGCTTGATGCCGCGTAACGGGCCGGTACCGTCGAAGTAATCCGATACGGCGCCGTGCTCGTTGGCCGCGCCATTGTCCGATGTAAAGATGACGATGGTGTTCTCTGCGATCCCCAGCTGATCGAGCTCTTGCAGGATACGGCCTACGTCGTGGTCCAGCGTAGAGACCATCCCGGCGTAGGTGGCCTTGGCCTCAAGAACGGCCGGCCTCCCCAACTCTGCCGGGTGGACCACCTCGTCGAACCGGCCCCGATACTTCTCGACCATCTCCTCGCGCGCGGCAAGTTCCGTATGGGGCAGCGTGAACGGCAGGTACAGGAAGAACGGCTCGTCTTTGTTTGACCGGATGAACTGGAGAGCCTCTTCAATAAAGAGATCCTGTACATAGGTCTGCCGTTGCCCGGTCTCGTTCTCGTTGTAGTAGACGATGCGGTCATTACGCCAAAGATAGGGCGGATAAAAAGAATGCGCGTTGTGCTGGTTCAGGAACCCGTACCAGTAGTCAAATCCTTGCTTGTTCGGGAGGCCGCTCGTGCCCGGCTCGCCGAGTCCCCACTTGCCGATCATCCCCGTCGTGTATCCGGCCGATTTGAGCACTTCCGCAACGGTAATATCGGAATCCTTCAACGGCACTCGCTCTCCGTCCGGGCCCCAGTTGCCTCTCACCGTCGTGTGCCCCGTATGCTGCCCGGTCATCAGGACACTGCGAGATGGTGCGCACACTGTCGAACCCGCGTATGCCTGGGTATAGCGCATACCGTTTCTGGCCAGTTCATCGAGCTCGGGCGTCTCAATGTCTTCTTGCCCATAGCTGCCCAGGTGACCGTATCCGAGATCATCCGCCAGGATGAAGATGACGTTCGGTCCTGGCGCATCGCCCGCAGTGTGGCCGTCCGATTGCTGCGAGTCCTCAGACACTCCTTTACAGGCAGCAAGCAATATCATTACGAATAAAATGGATACCAGGGTTGTGGCTTTGCTCACTATTTCACTCCAGGTGGATTATTAAAGGCGTTTTGTCCTCCACGACCGCGGGGAATTCTCGAACGAATCCGCGCGTGCTGACGACCGGAGATCGCACGGTCTCTCCATTCCACTGCGTGATGCGAATCAAGACTTGATCGTACCTCGCCTCACGAAGCGCATTGGCAGCATGCTGCGTGTCCCATTGGAAACGAATAGTGTTCGCGCCAGCGGCGTTCGTTGTGATCCGCGAAACCTGGTATTCAGCCTCATTGTCGATTCGCACGGCTCCGTAGTCCGCCGAACTCGTGCCAGTCAAAAAGGCTTGCGCCCAGGTCCCACCATTGTCCGTCGAGAATTCGACATTTAGCGCACACTCCCGTCCGTTGACATCGTCGACCGTCGTCACGATATCTACCAATGTACGGCCAACCGCATTCTGTTTGATCACGAACAGTCGCGTGCCCTCTTCCGGAACGGCGCCTTTGTCTCGCCACCCCAGTTGCGGATGTGGATCTTCAATCCACTGGTCCAGTTTTGCTCGCATCTCTTCCAGTACGGCTGACATGGCCGGGTCATTCGCCAGGTTATTCGTCTCCCACGGATCATTGACCACGTCGTAAAGCTCTTCTCGGGGTTTGCCAGGTGCGAAAAACAGCGCCTGCTCGTCTGTCAGCTCGCCAACCTCGTAAAGCTCGCGCATGATGCCGAACGTTTCGTAGTGCGTTTGACCATCGACAAGATGTTCGATGTAGTGGTTGTACTGCGCCCAGGGAAGTTCAGGGTAATAATTGCGAATGTACTTATAACGATCGGTACGGACTGCTCGCACGCGGTCGAAAGTCTCATCGTCACGATCTCGGGTCGAGATTATATGGTCTCGCTGCTCTGTCGAGGGGTCCAGGAAAGAGCGGCCGTCATAGTATTCGGGAACCTCGATGCCAGCCAGATCGAGCGATACGGCTGAAATATCGACGTTGCTGATCAATTGATCATCCGTCGTTCCCGGCGCCTCCTCGTCAGGTGTACGAATAACCAGCGGTACGTGGATACCCCCGTCATACACCCATTGCTTTCCGCGCGGCATCTCCCGCCCGTGATCGCTGAAGAAAATGACTACAGTATTATCCGCTAGCCCGTCTTCCTTCAGTCGAGCGAGCAAGGCGCCCACCTTGCGATCGAGAGAGGCCATGTCATCCAGGTAATCGCCCCAAGCTTCACGAACCTCAGGCGTGTCCGGATAGATCGGCGGTATTTCAATTTGAGACCTGTCGGTAACTTGCTCGTTGCCGTTCCAGTCGCGATGCGTCTCACGAAAGTGCACCTGGGCAAAGAAAGGCTGGTGCCTGGTGACCTCATCCCAACCCTTGGCCTGCCCGTCCACCTCTGACTGGAAATCATAGTCGTAGCCGTCAGACCAATTGAAATTGTAATCAGTCTTGCCCCATATGACGGTCGTGTAGCCAGCTTCCTGGAAAATCTGCGGCAACAGTCTCACAGGTTCAGGGAGCGTATAGCCGGTTTGATAGGGTGACTTTGGACCGACATGTGACCGGTGGTTGTGGGCATTGATCGTCGTATTGTGCATTCCCGTGATCAGAGACGAACGACTGGGCGAACAAACCGGTGTCGTTGCGAATGCGCTCGAATACAGCGTGCCGTCGCGAGCGAGTTGATCGATGTTCGGCGTCTGCGATGCCGTGTTGCCATAGGTGGCCATATCATTGGCCGACAGATCTTCCGCGACCAACCACAGAATGTTGGGCCTGGCATCCGTGACTGCAGGATCCTTGTTTGATAACGCGTCCTGTTGACAAGACACAGTAACCAGCGCCATCGCTGCGGCGTAGAAGGCTCTCATTCTATTTATTTACCTGTAACGTCCTCGAAGAACATGCCAGTTTCTAGTCGATAAGGCCGAAGTATCGCGGCAGTGCTTCGCTGAGCGCGGGGATGTAGGTTACGAGTATCAGCACGATGAACATCGCGAAGTACATAGGCAGCATGGGCCGCACGATCTTTCCAATACTTGTCTTTGCAATCGCGCAGCCGACGAACAGGATACTGCCAACCGGTGGCGTGCATAAACCGATGCACAGGTTCAGCACCATGACAATGCCAAAGTGCAGTGGCGACATGCCGAGTTCGACGGCCACGGGCAGGAAGATCGGTGTGAAAATCAGCACTGCCGGCGTCATGTCCATGAAGATACCAACCATGAGCAATACGAGGTTGATCAGCAGCAGGATCATTATCGGGTTATCGCTAAGGTTGATGAGCGCGTCCGCGACGATCGTGGGAATATTCTCGTACGCGAGAATCCAGGACATCGCCATCGACGTGCCGATCAGGAACATGACGATCGCTGTTGTCTCAGCGGATTTCAGGAGGATCTCGCGCAGGCCGCTGAGCGGGATTTCCCGATAAATAAGTGACGACAATGCAAATGCATACAGGACTGCGATCGCGCCGGCTTCCGTCGCGGTGAAGATGCCACCCAGGATGCCGCCGATCACGAGCACAATCAGGAACAGGCTCGGCAGCGCGGCGAGTGTCTTCCTGACAGCCAGGCCGAACGGCACACGCTGGCCGCGCGGGAAGTTGTGGCGCTTCGCGTAGATCGCACAAACCGTCATTAGACCGAGGCCGACAAGAATGCCCGGGACGTAACCGGCGACGAACAATGCGGCAATGGAGACACCGCCGCTGGCTACGGCGTAGATGATCAGGATATTGCTCGGGGGAATAAGCAGACCTGTCGTTGCAGACGTCGCCGTGACCGCTGCATTGAAATCGCGGTCATATCCTTCCTTGTTCATCTCGGGAATCATGAAACCGCCGATCGCCGATGTCGCGGCGACAGCCGAACCCGAAATGGCGCCAAACAGCGTGCAGCTGATTACGTTCACAAACGCCAGTCCGCCCGGCACCGTACCAACAATCGCCTTGGCAAAGTCGATAAGACGGCGCGCGATTCCTCCGTGCGCCATCAGCTGTCCCGAAAGGATGAACAACGGAATGGCCAGCAGTGCGAAGCTGTTCAGACCCCCGGCCATACGTTGAGCGATAGTCGTTACAGCGGGATCGAATGCCATGGTCATGAGCATCGTCGCGAGCGTCGATGCGCCAATGCAAACTGCGATCGGTACACCAAGAGCGAACAAGCCGACGAATACGAGGAGCAGGATCAATACGGTCATCAGTCGACCTCCCCTGCCGTATCGGTATCCGGAAGCGTGCCGAACGCCGCAATGGAATAAATAACAATCAGCAAGCCGGTCAGCGGAATAACCGAGTACACGACCGAGATCGGTAAGCCGAGTACTGCAGAGTACTGGCGCAGATCCCAGGTCAGGTAGACGAGGCTACCGCCGCCGATCACCAGCACAGTCGCAGCGAAAACAATAATTACTGCGAGCGTGAACCAGTGCAGATTACGTGCCGCAACGCCTGTCAGCTTCTTCGGCAGCAGGTCGAGCCCGATGTGCATATTGGTGCGAAACGCGTAAGCCGCGCCCAGCGTGCCAATCCAGATCAGCAGGAACCGGGCGACTTCTTCCGTCCATGAACTTGGCGAGGCAAACAGGTAGCGTGACACGACCTGCCAGGTGACTGAGAAGACCATCGCGGCCATCAGCACTATCAGCATGCCGCGCAAAAACTTGTCGAGTGGTGAGAGAACGGATTGCATAGGCTTACTCCACGGCCTCGATACGTGTCAGCAGGTCGGCGACTTCTGTCCCCGCATAGGACTCTTTCATTTCGTGAACGGCTTTCTGGAATGGCGTCTTGTCAGGGTAGATGACTTCGACGCCCGCGGCCTGTACCGCTGCCAGCGCCTCGTCCGTTGCCTCCTGCCAAAGCTTGCGCTGGTAGGCAACGGAATCATCAACGGCCCGCTGAAGCCACTCTTGCTGCTCAGGCGTCAGGTCATTCCAGATGCGGCTGCTCATGAGCAGGATGTCAGGCACGGCCGTATGCTCATCCAGCGTGTAATACTTGCTGACTTCGTATTGCCTCGACAGGTAGAAGCTCGGCGGATTGTTCTCGGCGCCATCGACTACACCCTGTTGCAGTGCCGTATACAACTCGCCCCAGGAGATGGGCGTGGCGCTACCGCCCAGTGCCGCGACCATGCGTACAGAAGTCTGGCTCTTCTGCACGCGGATCTTGAGTCCCTTGAGGTCCGCAGGTTCGCGCACGAGCTTGTCAGTGGTGTAGAAACTGCGGCTGCCTGCGTCGTAGTAGCCCAGGCCGCGCAGACGCGCGACCTCTGTCGATTCGAGTAGTTCCTTCCCGATCTCGGAATCGAGCACCTTGAAAAAGTGGTCACGGTCGCGAAAGACGTAAGGGATACTGAAAAGCTGCATGGCCGGCACGAAGCTCTCGAGCGGACTGGTCGAAACCTTGGTCATCGCAAGTGAGCCTATTTGCACAAGCTCGACCGTCTCGCGCTCACCACCAAGCTGACCGCTCGGGTATATATCGATGCGCATCTTGCCGCCCGATATCTCGTCGAGGCGCTCGGCCATGTGGACCATGCCCTTGTGCACCGCGTGCCCGGTATCGAGACTGTGGCCCAGCTTCAGAACGACGACATCGTCGCGGCTACCGCAGGACGTCACCGCCAGGCAGACCGCGAGTCCGATGACAATTTGCATTACTCTTTTCACGCTCGCCCCCGATTTCACCGGACAACCGAAGCTTACCTTAGTCTAAATTGCTACCGGTGGCAATTCGAGCTACACTGCGGCCGTTAAGCAAAGAGCGCTGCAATAATGAACGACTATCCACTACACCCTGATCGGCTTTTCCCTGTGGACGGCGAAACGCGCAGCATTGCCCGACGTCTGTATACCGAGGTGTGCAACCTGCCTATCGTCAGCCCCCACGGACATACCGACCCGTCGTGGTTTGCGCTCAATGAACCGTTCCCGAACGCGGTCGACTTGCTGATAATCCCGGACCACTATGTCGTGCGCATGCTCTACAGCCAGGGTGTCCCGATGGAGTCGCTGGGAATCCCGACAGCAGACGGTACGCCGGTCGAAACCGACAGACGCAAAATCTGGCGGCTGTTGGCGGAGAATTTCTACTTATTTCGGGGCACACCATCACGCAGCTGGCTGGACCATGTATTCCAGGAAGTTTTCGATCTCGTTGGCTCGTTAACGCCGGCCAATGCGGACTCGCACTTCGACGCTATTAACGAGCTGCTGGAGACCGATGCGTTTCGGCCACGTGCCCTGTTCGACCGCTTCAATATCGAACTGCTCGCGACGACCGAATCGCCGCTCGACGATCTCGAACATCACAAGACCATTCGCGATAGCAAGTGGGACGGTCGCGTCGTAACCGCCTACCGCCCTGATCCTGTGGTCGACCCTGAGTTCGAAGGCTTCGCCGAGAATGTTGCACAATTCGGCGCGCTGGCCGGGGAGGACACGTCGACGTGGGGCGGCTACCTGGCGGCGCATCAAGAGCGGCGCGAATTCTTCAAGTCCATGGGCGCAACGTCGACAGATCACGGCCATCCGACCGCGGCGACGGCCGACCTGTCCGCCAGTGAAGTCGAAAAACTATTCGCCAAAGCACTGGCGGGAACCTGCACGGCTGCGGAAGCCGAATTGTTCCGTGGCCAGATGTTAACGGAAATGGCCGCCATGAGCCTGGAAGACGGGCTCGTCATGCAGATTCATCCCGGTAGCTTTCGCAATCACAGCCCTTTCGTGTTCCATCGATTTGGCCGTGACAAGGGTGCCGATATTCCGTCACGTACCGACTACGTGCACGCACTGAAGCCATTGCTCGATCGCTTCGGCAATGAGCCAGAGCTGTCGATCATCCTGTTCACGCTCGACGAGACCAACTACAGCCGCGAACTTGCGCCTCTGGTTGGCCATTACCCGTGCCTTCGCCTCGGCCCGCCATGGTGGTTCCATGACAGCCCAGAGGGCATGCGGCGATTCCGTGAACAGACGACGGAGACAGCCGGGTTCTACAATACAGTCGGATTCAACGACGACACCCGTGCATTCCTGTCGATCCCGTCCCGACATGACGTGGCACGGCGCATGGATTGCGGATTCCTTGCGGAGCTGGTCGCAGACCACCGGCTGCAGGAAGACGAAGCGGCGGAACTCGCAGTCGATCTTGCCTACAATCTCGTCAAGAAAGCCTATCGTCTCTAAGGAAAATGCCGGCAATCACAGTCATCGGTCCCGGCGCCATCGGCGGAATGATTGCCGGGCAGCTGTGCCAGAGTTCACGCAATGATGTGACGGTCGTGGCACGCACGCCTTTTTCAAAGCTGCTGCTTGACACACCCGACGGCGAGTTGCGGGCTGACCCGCGTATTGTGTCTCAGCCCGGTGACACAGGACCGGCAGATTGGGTGCTGGTTGCGACAAAAGCCTACGACTCGGAGTCGGCAGCCGCCTGCTTCGATTCACTGCTCGGCG
>JBFFOS010000009.1:0-30814 GCA_041574375.1 Woeseiaceae bacterium | reverse complement strand
GCTGCGAAGCTGCCGTTTGGCACCAAGTTTGTATCGCGGCAGGTGATGTGATGAAAGCAGCAGATCTCCGTAGCAAATCGGTTGACGAACTCAACGAGGAACTCGTTGCACTTCGTCGCGAGCAGTTCAACCTGCGCATGCAGCATGCGACAGGCGAGCTGACCCACAATCATGAGCACGGTCGCGTGAAAAAAGACATTGCGCGCGTAAAGACGGTTCTGAGCGAACTGCAGCGTGCGGCGGGTGAAGACAAATGAGTGAAGAAAAGAAAGTACAGCGTACCGTCAATGGTCGTGTCGTAAGCGCGAAAATGGATAAGACCGTTTCGGTGGCCATCGAACGCCGGATCAAGCATCCCGTGTACGGTAAATACATTCGTCGTACATCGAAGGTGCTTGCGCATGATGCGTCGAACGAGTGCAAGGCCGGTGATCGCGTGTCGATCTCCGAGTGCCGTCCGATGTCGAAGAACAAATCCTGGTCTGTCGTCAACGTTGTTGAACGCACAGCAGACAAGTAACAACACTTAGGATTCAGTCATGATTCAGATGCAGACAGTTCTGGACGCAGCCGATAACTCAGGTGCTCGCCGCGTACAGTGCATCAAGGTGCTAGGCGGCTCGAAGCGCCGCTACGCCGGTGTGGGCGATGTCATCAAGGTGAGCGTCAAGGACGCGATTCCACGTGGCAAGGTCAAGAAAGGCGAGATCTACAACGCCGTTGTCGTTCGTACGCGCAAGGGCGTTCGCCGCAAAGACGGTTCGTTGATTCGTTTTGACGGCAATGCCGCGGTTCTGCTGAATGCGCGTCTTGAGCCGATCGGCACCCGTATTTTTGGCCCGGTTACGCGCGAGCTGCGTACCAGCCAGTTCATGAAAATTATTTCGTTGGCCCCTGAGGTCCTCTAAATGAACAAGATTAGAAAAGGCGATGAAGTCATCGTAACGACCGGTAAGGATAAGGGCCGACGCGGCACCGTCCTGGAGGTCTTTGCAGACGACCGCGTGCTGGTTGAAGGCGTGAACCTCGCGAAGAAACACATCAAGCCGAATCCGAATATCGGCGAGATGGGCGGCATCAAGGACAAGGCGATGCCAATGGATATTTCGAACGTACTCGTTTTTAACCCGAAGTCGAAAAAGGGTGAGCGGGTCGGTTTCCGTGTCGAGAAAGACGGCAGCAAGGTGCGCGTTTTCAAGAGCGGCGACGTAGTAGACATCTAAGAGATACAGACATGTCACGTTTACAGGAAAAATATCAGAACGAGCTGGCTGGAGAGATCCAGAAAAAGCTCGGCCTGAAGAACCCGATGGAAATACCGAGGATCACCAAGATCACGCTGAATATGGGTGTGGGTGATGCGGTTGCAGACAAGAAGGTCATCGAAAAGGCCCGCGCCGATATGGAAAAGATCGCCGGCCAGAAGCCGGTCACGACTATTGCCCGCAAGTCGGTTGCCGCCTTCAAGATCCGTGATGGCATGCCCATTGGCTGCAAGGTCACACTGCGCCGCGAGCGGATGTACGAGTTCCTCGATCGTCTCGTCAATATCGCGATCCCGCGTATTCGTGACTTCCGTGGTCTGAATCCGAAGTCGTTCGATCGGCAGGGTAACTACAGCATGGGCGTCCAGGAACAGATTATTTTCCCGGAAATCAACTACGACGAAATTGACGTACTGCGTGGCATGGACATTGTGATCACCACGACGGCACGTAATGCAGAGGAAGGTAAAGCGCTTCTCGAGGCGTTCAACTTCCCATTCAAAAAATAGGAACGGGCACTAATCGTAGTGCGAGTCACCATCTCGCACCGACAATTACTAAGTAAATTGAAAACGAGTACTAATTAACATGGCTAAGAAGTCGATGATTGCGCGTGAACTCAAGCGTACCAAGCTGGTAGCGAAGCAGGCTGAGAAGCGCAAGGCGCTCAAGGCGATCATTCGCAACATTAACAGCTCGGACGAAGAACGCGCTGTTGCACAGGCGAAGCTCAACAAGTTGCCACGCGACGGCAGCCCGACACGGCAGCGTGCACGCTGCTCGATAACGGGTCGTCCGCACGGCGTGTATCGCAAGTTCGGCCTTGGCCGTAACAAGCTGCGTGAAGCCGCCATGAATGGCGAAATTCCCGGCCTGACAAAAGCCAGCTGGTAGGCGGAGACAGAACATGAGTATGACCGATCCAATCGCAGATATGCTGACGCGCATTCGCAATGGACAGAAGGCACGCAAGGTTGCCGTGTCGATGCCGGCCTCGAAAGCAAAAGAAGCTATCGCGAAAGTACTGCAGGACGAAGGCTATATCACCGGTTTCGCGACCGATGGTGAAGGCGCTACGAAAGAGCTCACAGTCGAGCTCAAGTATTTCGAAGGCGTGCCCGTTATCGAGAAGATCCAACGTGCCAGCCGCCCCGGGTTGCGTATTTACCGGGGCAAGGAAGACTTGCCAAAGGTATTGGGCGGCCTCGGTGTTGCAATCGTTTCAACGTCTGCGGGCGTAATGAGCGATCGCCAGGCGCGAGAGAAAGGTATTGGTGGTGAGGTTCTCTGCATCGTTAGCTGATGCCGGTCCTCATTAAGAAGAGACAGAACTATGTCAAGAGTTGCAAAAGAACCGATTGAGCTGCCGAAAGGTGTTGAGTTCAAGCAAGACGGCAATGTTGTCACGCTGAAAGGTGGCAACGGCGAGCTTTCGCTTGAGTTGAATTCAGAGGTTGAGCTCAAGAAGGAAGAGAACGTACTGACACTGGCCCCGCGTTCGGGCTCGCGTTTCTCGACAGCTATTGCCGGAACAATGCGCGCCATTATTGCCAATATGGCGAAAGGCGTGTCCGAGGGCTTTGAGAAGAAGCTCGAGCTGAAGGGTGTTGGTTATCGCGCACAGGCACAAGGAAAAAGCCTGAACCTGTCTCTCGGTTTTTCGCACCCGGTCGTTTTCGAAGTGCCGGAGGGCGTGACGGTTGAGACGCCGAGCCAGACCGAGATCGTGGTGAAGGGCGCAGACAAGCAGAAGGTTGGTCAGGCCGCCGCCGAGATTCGCGGCTTCCGTCCGCCGGAGCCCTACAAGGGCAAGGGTGTTCGCTATTCCGATGAGCGCGTGCAGCTCAAGGAAGCGAAGAAGAAATAATTAGGTAGATACCGATGAAATTGGACAAGAAACAAAATCGTTTGCGTCGTGCCCGTCGTGCCCGCGCGAAGATTCGTGAACTCAAAGCGAACCGCCTGAGTATTCACCGCACGCCACGCCATATATACGCGCAGATTCTCGGCGCTGAAGAAGGGCAGGTCCTGGCGTCTGCCTCGACGCTCGAGGCTGAGGTGCGTAAGGGAATGAAGTACGGTGGAAACGTTGAAGCCGCTGCCATTGTTGGCGCGCGTATCGCTGAAAAGGCGAAAGCGGCCGGCATCGACACGGTGGCGTTTGATCGCTCCGGTTTCCGTTACCACGGTCGTGTTCAGGCACTGGCCGACGCTGCCCGCGAAGCGGGTCTGAAGTTCTGAGTATTTAATTCAAGAGGACTTTTGGCGGCTTAGCCGCCAGGACTAAAACATGGCAAGAAATGAACAGAATCAAGCTGGCGATGACTTCATTGAGAAGCTGGTCACCGTCAATCGCGTCGCCAAAGTAGTCAAGGGCGGTCGTCAATTTGGATTCACCGCGCTGACCGTTGTCGGCGATGGTCAGGGCCAGGTTGGTTTCGGGTACGGCAAGGCGCGCGAAGTGCCGATTGCGATCCAGAAGGCGATGCAGGCTGCTCGCCGCAACATGATCAATGTCAACCTGAACAATGACACGCTGCAATACGCCAAGAAAGGCCGTCACGGCGCCACGCTGGTTTACATGCAGCCGGCATCGGAAGGTACCGGCGTCATTGCCGGTGGTGCGATGCGCGCGGTATTCGAAGCGGCTGGCGTGCGTAATGTGCTCGCCAAGAGTTACGGTTCGCGCAATCCGATCAACGTTGTTCGCGCAACGATCAAGGGACTGTCGGAGATTCACTCGCCGCAGGCCATTGCTGCAAAACGCGGCAAGAAAGTTAAGGAGATCCTGGCTTAAGGCCCGGGTCATAACAGAAGAGATTTAGAGACAAGATCATGGCGAAGCCAAAAGAGCTGAAGGTCACGCTGGTCAAGAGCAAACACGGGCGGCTTAAGAGCCACAAGGCCTGTGTTGCCGGCCTGGGTCTCCGCAAGATGCATCAGACCGTTACGGTCAGCGATACGCCGGAGAACCGCGGGATGATCAATCGTGTTTCGTACCTGTTGTCGGTAGAGGAAGCCTGACATGCGTCTTAACGAAATTTCACCCGGTAAGGGTGCGAAAAAAGAAGGCAAGCGCCTGGGTCGCGGCCACTCTGCCGGCCAGGGTAAGACCAGTGGTCGCGGCCAGAAGGGACAGAAGTCTCGCTCTGGCGGGTTCCACAAGGTTGGCTTCGAGGGTGGCCAGATGCCGCTGCAACGTCGCCTGCCAAAAGTTGGCTTCCGTTCGCGCATGGCCAAGTACTCGGCGGAGTTGCGTTTGCACGAACTCGAGCTGCCGAAAGTAGACGTCGTCGATATTGATGCGTTGAAAAAGATTAACCTCGTTCCGGCGTTTGCGACCAAAGTGAAGGTCATCAAGTCGGGCGAAATTAAGAAAGCCGTGAAGCTGAAAGGTCTCGCCGTCACCAAGGGTGCACGCGAAGCGATCGAGAAAGCTGGCGGTTCGATAGAAGATTAGGGAAGCATCGTAGAGCCGCCTCGTACCCTCAGGGCACGCGGCGCGCGATAAACGAAGACAGGAATAACGAAGTGGCGAAGAAGCCCCAACAAAATCCGGCGGAACTGGCGAAGCAGGCGAGCAAGCTTGGCGAATTGAAGATTCGTCTTCTGTTCCTTGTCGGCGCGTTGATCGTTTACCGCGTTGGTACCTTTATCCCGGTGCCTGGCGTGGATCCGGTTGCGTTGGCCGATTTCTTCGAGCAGCAGTCGGGCAACCTGCTGGGCATGTTCAACATGTTCTCGGGCGGCGCACTGTCGCGCTTCGGTATTTTTGCCCTCGGCATCGTGCCGTACATTTCTTCATCGATCATCATGCAGATGGCCAGCCACATCGTTCCGCAGCTGCAGCAGTTGCGCAAGGAAGGTGAGCAAGGCCGCCGCCAGATCGTGAAGTACACACGCTATGGCACGGTGGCTCTGGCGAGCTTCCAGTCGGTCGCGGCGGCAAGCTGGCTGCAAAACCAGGTTGGCCTTGTTGTCAATCCGGGTCCCGCGTTCCTGATCACGGCGTGCATCACGCTGGTTACAGGCACGGTATTCCTGATGTGGCTTGGTGAGCAAATCACGGAACGTGGTATCGGTAACGGTATCTCGATGATCATTCTCGCCGGCATCGTTTCGGGTCTGCCGGCCGCTATTGCGGGCACGGCAGAACTTGTGCGTAACGGTGAGATGGCAGCAATCACAGCGATCTTGATGCTGCTCGGCGGCATCGCGGCAATCGTGTTCGTCACCTTTATGGAGCGCGCACAACGGCGCATCACGGTGAACTATGCCCGGCGCCAGCAGGGACGAAAGATGTTCCAGGCGCAGAGCACGCACTTGCCGTTCAAGATCAACATGTCGGGTGTCATCCCGCCGATTTTTGCCTCGAGCATCCTGATGTTCCCGGCCACGATCGCGCAGTTTTTCGGCCAGGCGGCCGAACCGAACGCCGCTCAGCGTGCGTTGCAGACCATTGGTGCAAACCTCGGTCCCGGCCAGCCTGTTTACGTATTGCTGTACGCAGCAATGATTATTTTCTTCTGCTTCTTCTACACGGCGCTGATGTACAACTCGAAAGACACAGCGGACAACCTGAAGAAGGCGGGCGCCTTCCTGCCGGGTATTCGGCCAGGCGCTCACACCGCAGAGTACATTGACAGGGTTCTGACCCGACTGACGTTCTGGGGCGCGCTGTATATCGCAGGTGTTTGTCTGCTGCCCGAGTTCGTTCGCATGTTTTACCCGAGCATGCCGTTCAGCTTCGGTGGCACCTCGCTGCTGATTCTGGTTGTCGTCACGATGGACTTCATGTCGCAAATGCAGGCACATGCCATGAGTCACCAGTACGAAGGCATGATGCAGAAAGCCAACCTGCGCAACTACGGCCGGGGCGGACAAGCACGCTGATTCGTCAGCGTTTAGGAGACAGCTCATGAAAGTAAGAGCATCAGTTAAAAAAATCTGCAGAAACTGCAAAATCATTCGCCGCAACGGTGTTGTGCGGGTGATCTGCACTGACGCACGGCATAAGCAGCGCCAGGGCTAGGCCCCGCGTTATAACGAGGATTTTTAAGTGGCACGTATAGCAGGCATAAACATTCCGTTGACGAAACACGTCGTGATAGCACTGACGTCGATATACGGAATTGGAAACACTCGCGCGCAGCAGATTTGCGAGGCGGCTGGTGTTGCAGGAAACACGCCGGTCAAGGATCTCGCAGAGCCTGAAGTTGAGAAACTTCGTAAGGCTGTTGCGGTATTTACGGTCGAAGGCGATCTGCGTCGCGAGACGTCGATGAACATCAAGCGCCTGATGGATCTCGGTTCCTACCGTGGTATCCGTCATCGTCGTGGTCTGCCGCTGCGTGGCCAGCGCACTCGCACAAACGCCCGGACCCGTAAGGGACCGAAGCGCCCGATCAAGAGGTAAGTCCTAAATGGCTGAAGCAAAGAAAAAGAAGGTTAAAAAGCACGTTGTTGACGCAATTGCGCACATTCATGCTTCCTTCAACAACACGATCATCACGATCACGGATCGGCAGGGCAATGCTCTCTCATGGGCAACGGCCGGCGGTTGTGGTTTCCGAGGATCTCGTAAATCCACACCGTTTGCGGCGCAGGTTGCATCAGACAAGGCGGGCCGCGTTGCCCTCGAGTTTGGTGTCAAGAACGTCGACGTACGTGTTCGTGGACCAGGCCCGGGCCGGGAGTCGGCGGTTCGCGCCCTGAATGCCCTGGGTTTCCGTATTCAAAGTATTGAGGATGTGACGCCGATTCCGCACAACGGATGTCGTCCGCCCAAGAAACGCCGCGTGTAGAGGCTGAACAATGGCAAGATATTTAGGACCAAAGTGCAAACTGTCCCGCCGCGAAGGCACGGATCTGTTTCTTAAGAGCGGCGTACGTCCGCTCGAGTCGAAGTGTAAGCTGGAAGTACCTCCGGGCGGACCGACGCAGCGCCGTCCGCGCATGTCGGACTACGGTTTGCAGCTTCGCGAAAAGCAGAAACTCCGTCGTATGTACGGTGTACTCGAGCGTCAGTTCCGCAATTACTACAAGCGTGCAGCGCAGCTGAAAGGCTCAACAGGTGAGAACCTGTTGCGTTTGCTGGAAGGTCGCCTCGATAACACCGTTTATCGTATGGGCTTCGCCTCGACGCGTGCCGAAGCGCGCCAGCTCGTTAGCCACAAGAGCATTGAGGTTAACGGCAAGGTCGTCAACATCCCGTCGGCTCAGCTCAAGGCGGGTGATGCAATCACAATTCGCGAAAAGGCGAAGAAACAGTTACGCATCCAAAGTGCGTTGGAAATTGCGAGCCAGGTTGGCCTGCCCGAGTGGGTGGAAGTCGACGCCAAGAAGATGGCTGGTGTTTTGAAGTCGTTGCCGGATAGAGAAGACATTCTCCCCGACATCAACGAAAACCTAGTCGTCGAGCTGTACTCGAAGTAATCGGAGGGTAAATCCCCATGCAGGAATCAGTACACGAATTTCTGAAACCGCGCGTTGTAAAAGTAACGCCGGTCAACGATCTGCAAGCAAAAGTTGTTATCGAGCCGTTTGAACGTGGTTTTGGACACACGCTCGGCAATGCCCTGCGTCGTATTCTTTTGTCGTCCATGCCGGGCGCTGCGATAACGGAAGCAGAGATCGAAGGCGTACTCCATGAGTACACGAGCATCGAAGGCGTACAGGAAGATGTCGTCGACATTCTTCTCAATCTCAAGCAGGTCGCCGTTACGATGAATACTCGTGACACGGCAGAGCTACGCGTTTCGAAGAAGGGCCCGGGCGCTGTCACGGCAGGCGACATTCAGCTGGACCATGATGTTGAAATCATGAACCCTGAACTCGTTATCGCCAACCTGACAAAAGCAGGCGAGCTGAACATGATTCTCCAGGTGGAGCGCGGCAGGGGATACCGTCCCGCCACGCAACGTCCGTCGTTTGAAGAGCAGGCCGGCCCGATTGGTCGTCTGCAACTCGACGCCTCGTTCAGCCCTGTCGTTCGCGTGACGTATAACGTTGAAGCGGCCCGCGTCGAACAGCGGACCGACCTCGACAAGCTGCTGATCGATATTGAAACCAATGGCACGATTGATCCCGAAGAAGCGATCCGCCGCGCCGGCAGTATTCTCAAGGATCAGCTGTCTGTCTTCGTTGACCTTCAGGGTCAGGAAGAAGGCGTTGGCGCACAGGCTGAAAACCAGGTGGATCCGATTCTCCTGCGTCCGGTTGACGAGCTCGAACTCACGGTTCGTTCGGCGAACTGCCTCAAGGCAGAGAACATCATGTACATCGGTGACCTTGTGCAGCGCACCGAGGTTGAACTTCTGCGTACGCCGAATCTCGGCAAAAAGTCTCTGACGGAGATCAAGGAAGTTTTGGAAGGCCATGGCCTGGGCCTGGGTATGCACCTGGATAACTGGCCACCGGCGAGCCTTCGTCCCGAGCACGAGCTCATGATGTAATGAAATTATTGTAGGAGTGCGCTCCAGCGTGCGATTTGCGCCGCCGATCGCTCCTGTCACGAAGGAATAGAACAATGCGTCATAAAAAATCCGGTCGTCGACTGGGTCGTAACAGCTCTCACCGTAAGGCCATGTTTCGTAATATGGCCGCCTCGATGCTGAAGCATGAGACGATCCGTACGACACTGCCAAAAGCCAAGGAACTGCGCCGTGTCGTAGAGCCGCTTATCACGCTCGCCAAGGAAGACAGCGTTGCAAATCGCCGTCTGGCGTTCAATCGTCTTCGCGACAAGGAAGTTGTCGGTAAGCTGTTCTCGGAAATCGGCCCGCGTTTCAAGGAGCGCCCGGGTGGTTACCTGCGCATCCTGAAGACGGGTCCGCGTCCGGGTGATGCAGCGCCGATGGCAATTGTCATGCTGACGGAGCAGGCTTCTCAGGAGGTCGCTGCCGACGACTAGGCATGTCTGCCGACACCTGCAGGAATATAGAATAGGCCGGGCTTTGCTCGGCCTTTTTTTTGAATTTCGTCGCACAGACCCCCCGTAGCCTGGCACACAGCGGACGCTGGATATCGATCGTGCTGCCGAGGTCGTTGAACTTGGGCGCGAGGCTGCCCAGGGGGTTGATCAAGCTCTGATCATTATGGAAAAAGACCTGAGAAAGTTCAATATATTCAATTAGTTAAACTAATCCTGTTTGTGTGAGTCCCCTCACAGCGAAAACTGTCCATGAGGTATAAAGTAATTAATGTATGGCCACAGGGGCAAGACCATCAGCGACCACAACAATGCATTCGATGATTGCGTAATCCTGTCGAAAGACACCTTTGACCCGGATGCCGTATTTCTTGAAGACATCGTCGACGACGATGTGTTGCCGTATCTGAGCCTCGAGGTCGACGGGCTTACGACTTCGAGGGAAGGTAAAAACCACGGCCTCGAGTTGCGTCCCGAGGACGTTGCGGCGAACGACCAGCCCGCGCCTGATACGACCATGCCTGTAGCAGCCCTCGATCCCAACGAGCTTGAAGTCTACGGCTGGGAGTCGTCTTTCTGGAAGAAGATCAAAGCTTACCTGGGCTTCTGATACCATCCGTGCATGATTCTCAAAGACAAGACCGTCGTTATCACGGGCGGATCAGAAGGCGTGGGCGCAGCGGCCGCACGACTATTTGCCGATGCTGGCGCCAACCTGATGCTGGTCGCGCGCACCCGGAGGAACCTGGAGGCCGTCGCCAACGAGTTACGTGACCGGACGCGAGTCGAAATCTTCGCGATGGACGTGACCGACGCCGATGCCTGCGTCGATGTTTTCAAGAAAGCGGCTCTCGAATTCGGACACATTGACGTGGTCGTCAACAACGCCGGCTACAATGCGCGTGGCAATGTCGAGAATGTGGACGCAGCGGAACTTGGGAAAATCGTGGACGTCAATCTTCGTGCGCCGATCATACTGAGTCGAATCGCTATACCCTATCTCAAGGAAAACGGGTCCGGCGTAATAATCAATGTTGGCTCCATGGCCGGGCGAACTCCGGTGCCTGGATCCACGACCTACGCGGCGACCAAGGCGGGCCTGCGGTCATTCTCGTTGGCGCTTGCGGAAGAGTTGCAGGATAGCGGCATCAAGGTTGGCCTGGTATCACCGGGGCCAATTGATACGCAGTTCATTCTCGCAGACATCGACCAGACGGCGGACATCACATTGTCGCAACCGATGAGTACCGCTGAGGAAGTGGCGCAGACAATAGTCGATCTGTGCGGAAACACCATGAGAGAGGTCGCCATGCCAAGGCTCACCGGCATCCTCACTACGGTGAACTACCTGTTCCCATGGGTTGGGCGTCAGATGCGACCATTTCTCGAGAAGAAAGGACGGCGTGTTAAAGAGAAATTCAAAACCGAGCAAAAACGCCGCGAAAGCAAATAAAAAAACGGTCCGCCCAGGTGAACCAGGCGGACCGTTTCCCGACGCCGGCGGATAAGGGGAAGAAGAGCCCCGACGTCACTCTGCGATTTTTACGAGTCTTTTACGGCGGTGTCTCTGTCCAGGAAGCGGAGATTGGTCCGCGCCGATTCCTCCTTTGACTTCAACATCAAGGCCATCTCGAACATTAGCCTGGCTTTGTCCTTTTCGCCCGTGACGGCGTGCAGGACGCCCCGATTCGTCAGTGCAATGGCTCGGCCGGTATCGGCAACCTGTGTCGTTTGCCTGCCGAACATGCGGGACCTCTCCAGTCGCCTGGCGTCCTTGAGCGCTGCGGCGACGGCTGAGTCGCAGATTTCCATGGCCTTTTCGAGCTGCTTTGTCTTCGTATAGGCGACACACAAGTTGACCTGATCCGCGAGTTCGTTCGAGCGGTCGTCGGCCTTGCTTGATAATTTGGCAATAACTTCTTGTGGGGCCCCGTCGATAATTTCGTTGCCGTGGGCTACGTCCGAATAGACGGTCATCACGTAAGCGTTGGGCTGGTCCTCCCCAGCCTGGGCGGTGACCGCCCCAAATAGAAGAAGCGATATACCGAGTAGTACTCCAGGTAGTGTTTTGTCAGTTTTCATTTTCTTGCCTCCACGCGAGATTGGGTTGTTTTGAACTCGTCGTCGGTGAGGAATCTAGGTATTCAAGCCGCTAGTGACAAACGACTTAATTTGATTTGCGGCATGAAAAAAAATCACGGGTCGAGGGCGAACTCTTGTAACACCCAGGCGCGAAACGTATCGATGCGATCGGCATTCGAATTGTTGCCGTCATAAGTCAGGTAGTACGCTTCCCTGGATTCGAGCTCATGTTCGAAGAGCGGTATCAGTGTCCCTGACTCTATCCACGCATTACACAGCTGCGCCGGCATGAGTGCAGCCCCCAGGCCCTGTTCCGCCGCCCGTGCAACTGAAGTCATCGAATTCAGCCGTATTGTTTTTGCATTACGTGGCAGGCTGATGCCCGCCGATTTCTGCCACTGTTGCCATGCCTTCGGGCGTGCGTCGTGGACGATAAGCGGGAAGTCGCTGGTAATTCGTCCGGCCACGACCTTGATGCTGTCGTAGAAGTCCGGTGCTCCGACGGGCAGAAGCCGAAGCGCAAACAGGCGATCGCTTATCAGCGCGGCTGGTGGGGATGAGAATAGCCTGATTGAAACATCGGCCGACCGGTCATACCGCTCCGTCTCGTCGTCGGTTGTATCGACCGTAATCGACATGTAGGTATTGGCGTCGAGAAATGCTGACAGCCGCGGCACGAGGAGCTCGCTTGCGAAGAATGGCTGCACCGAGAGGCGCAGTTCCGACCGTGCCTCCTGCCGGCTGTGACGTTCGACGACGACGTCGAGATCGTCGAGGATCGGCCGCAGATCGGAGACTAGCGCCTTCCCGGCATCCGACAGCCTTAGCGAGCGCGGCTCGCGTATGAAAAGCCGCTCGCCAAGCGCGGCTTCCAGCTGCTTGATCTGGTGGCTGACGGCTGACGCCGTCAGGTACAGGTTTTCCGCAGCGAGGCGAAAACTACCGTGTTCGGCTGCAATACAGAATGCACGCAACGCGCGCATCGACACGTTTCGGTTCCACGTTGCCATGATGTTGCTACTGCACGAACTGTGCCAACGATTGGAGTGGATGAATCCTTGAATTGCAGGATCGGCAGGAGTTCGGCTGCACCGAAAGCAGACAATCAGACGTTTTTGTGCACTGTTATGACGCGCGCATGAAAGCGTCGCGCGTCAAATTCTCGTGACCGTCAGCCATCACCCGGATATCGTCTTCAATGCGGATGCCACCGTAAGGCCGCAGCCAGTCAACCGTAGCCCAGTTGACGTGGTGCTCGGCCGGAGTGCCTCGCAAGTTGTCGAGCAGCATGTCGATAACGTACATACCCGGTTCGATCGTGAGGACCATGTCCTCCTCGAGAACACGGGTGAGCCGCAGGAACGGATGGCCACTGGGAGGATCGATGATCGTGCCCGACTCGTTTTCCTGGTGGCCGCCAACGTCGTGTACCTGGACGCCCAGCAGGTGCCCGAGGCCGTGCGGGAAGAAGGCTGACGTTACGCCGGTCTCCAGCAATGTACCCGGATCGCCCGTCGCCAGCTCAGCGTCGACCAGCACCTCGGCCAACATCTTGTGTGCGTCGACATGCAGTTCCCGGTAGTCGACTCCCGCCTGCACTTTGTCGACGATGGCAAGCTCCATCGCATTCATGCGATCGATGAGGTCCTGGAAGCGCTGGTCTCCGTTCGAGTAAGTGCGGGTGATGTCCGATGCATACCCGTGTACCTGGGCGCCGGCATCGATTAGAAAGGACAGCAGCGATTCGGGGGCATCCCGATCGAGATCCGTGTAATGCAGCACGGCACCGTGGTTGTTCAACGCCACGATATTGCCGTAGGGCAACTCGGGGTCGGTGTGGCTGACTGCCTTGCAGTAGGCTCGGTGGATATCGAACTCGGACATCCCTTGGCGAAACGCGGCCTCGGCGGCTACGTGGCCTGCGGCGGCACGGTCAGCTGCAAGCCGCATGACTGCGAGTTCGTATTCTGTCTTGGCTCCTCGTGCAAAGTGCAGAATGTTGATGGCCGTTGTTGGATTGATGCGATCGATACCGAACGCCGCTGCGGCATCGTCGAACTCGCCGATAGCAATGCATTTTTCCCTGTCACCGGGCAGGTGCGCGGCGATTTCGTCAGTCGAAGGTACAACTCGAATGTCAAAGTGACTGCTCCAGTAGCCATCGGGTTCGCCAGGTACCACGTGCCAGTAGTCGTGCGGCTGGTAGTAGATGAGAATCGGCGTTTCGCCGGGCGTGTAGACGATGTAGGAGAATGGCAACGCCGTCAGCGGGGCCCAGCTTATGAAGTGCGGATTGGCTTTGAACGGATAATGGTAGTCATCGAGAAACGCCAGCTTGGGGTTTCCCGAATAGATAACGGCGTGGCTGGCACCGGCCTGTTCGAGTGCGTTATCGTGGCGGCTCGCAATGGTCTGCAGGTGACTGCCATAGAGGGCGCCCAGGGCCGGGTTCTTATCAGTGTAATTGGCGTTCATGACGGGATCATACCCTGTTGCCGCTGGTGTCGGCGAGTGCCATCATGGGCGGTCGCGTCACGGTGCGGAGTACAGGATGAAGATGCGGGTATGGCCGGTTTTGAGCACAGTTTTGGTTTATGGAAGTGTCGGCATGGCGGCTGATCCTGGATACGACCGCGTGGCCGGACGAGCGCATGCGTCGCGTTCCGAGGTCATTGCGCCGCATGGCATGGCTGCAACGAGTCAGCCGCTCGCGACACAAATTGCGCTCGATATTCTCAAGGCGGGCGGCAGTGCCGCAGACGCGGCGATCGCGGCCAATGCCGCACTGGGTCTCATGGAACCCACCGGCAACGGCATCGGCGGTGATCTTTTTGCGATCGTGTGGGATGCGGCAAATAAAGAACTGACCGGGCTCAACGCATCAGGCCGTGCACCAAAAGCGATGACGCTCGAATACTTCAGAGAGAACGGTATCGAGACGATTCCACCCTTCGGCCCCTTGCCGGTCAGCGTACCGGGAGCGGTTGACGGCTGGTTCGAGCTGCATGGTCGATATGGCCGGCTGCCAATGAAAGATGTTCTTGCGCCGGCAATTGCTTATGCGCGCGAAGGGTTTCCGGTGTCGGAGGTCATCGCCCACTATTTCCAGTCGAACAAAAAACGCATCGGGCACTTCCCGGGTTTTGCCGAGACCTATATGCCGAATGGCGATGTACCCCGAAAGGGTGAAATGTTCAGGAATCCGCGCCTGGCAAATACCCTCGCCGCGATCGCCGATAAAGGTCGCGATGAATTCTACAAGGGCGACATTGCAAGAAAAATCGACGCCTACATGGCCGAGCAGGGCGGATTGCTCACCTACGAGGACCTGGCAGAACACAGTTCTGAGTGGGTGACACCCGTATCAACGAACTATCGTGGCTGGGACGTGTACGAGTTACCACCCAACGGACAGGGAATTGCTGCGCTCCAGATACTGAACATCCTCGAAGGCTATGACATTGCGTCGATGGGGTTTGGCAGTGCCGAGTATGTGCACACGTTGGTCGAAGCCAAGAAGCTGGCGTTCGAGGATCGTGCCAAATTCTACGCAGACATGGAATTCGTCGATGTACCGGTAGCGCGCCTGATTTCCAAGGAATATGCGGACGAACGGCGCGCGCTTATAGATCCGGACAAGGCATCGATGGCCCCGCCGGCGGGGGATGCGAAACTTGAGAATGGCGACACGATCTACCTGACGGTCGCGGATGCCGACGGCAACATGGTGTCCTTGATACAGAGCAACTACCGCGGCATGGGATCCGGCATGACGCCGGGTGACCTGGGTTTCGTCCTGCAGGATCGTGCTGAGCTGTTTGCGCTCGATGAGAATCATGCAAACGTCGTGGAAGGTGGCAAGCGGCCATTTCACACGATCATCCCTGCGTTCGTCATGAAGGACGGCGAGCCCCTGATCAGTTTCGGGCTGATGGGCGGCGCAATGCAGCCCCAGGGGCATGCGCAAATAGTCGTGAACATGGTCGACTTCGGTATGAACTTACAGGAAGCGGGCGACGCGGCGCGTGTCAATCACACCGGGTCTTCCAGTCCGACCGGCTCAACGATGACCGACGGTGGCGTCGTGCGCCTCGAAACCGGTTTCAGCGCCGAGATGCGCGCCGGGCTCGAGCGACGGGGGCATACGCTCGGGGAGTCGAATGGCAGCTTCGGCGGTTACCAGGCGATCATGTTCGACAAGGAGCAGGGCGTGTACTATGGCGCCTCCGAAGTGCGCAAAGATGGGCAGGCAGCAGGATACTAATGGCAGAGGAAATTTATCTGACGGGCATTACGACCACAGGTACGCCGCATATCGGCAACTACGTTGGTGCGATTCGCCCGGGCATCGAGGCAAGCAAGGACCTCTCGACCAGGCACTTCTATTTTCTTGCCGATTATCACTCGCTGGCAAAGAATGAAGATCCGGACAGGATCGTCCAGTCGACGCTGGAAATCGCCGCTGCCTGGATGGCGCTTGGTCTCGATACCGAGCATGCCTATTTCTATCGCCAGTCGGATATTCGCGAGATACCCGAGCTCACGTGGATCCTGCACGGGATGACGGCCAAAGGCCTGATGAATCGGGCGCACTCATACAAGGCATCCGTACAGGCCAACCAGGAGAGCGGTAACAAGGACCCGGACAAGGGTGTGATGATGGCCCTGTTCAGTTATCCCATCCTGATGGCAGCGGACATATTGATGTTCAAGTCGACCAAGGTGCCGGTCGGCCAGGACCAGAAGCAACATGTTGAGATGGCGCGCGATATCGCACAACGTTTTAACCACAATTACGGCGAGACGTTTGTGTTACCAGAGCCGGTCATCGGTGAGAATACGGCTGTGCTCAAAGGGCTCGATGGCCGTAAGATGTCGAAGAGCTACAACAATACCATTCCGCTGTTTGCGCCGGAGAAACGACTGCGCAAGCTGATCATGAAGATCAAGACGAACAGCCTCGAACCGGGCGAGCCCAAGGACACCGAAGGCAGCACGCTGTACGATATTTACAAGGCGTTTGCGACGCCGCAAGAAACGGCAGAAATTGAGCAGGCATACGCGGATGGGATTGCCTGGGGTGAGATGAAGCAACGTCTCTTCGAATACATAAACGAACATTTGAAGCCGGCGCGAGACGAATATGAGCGGCTGATCGCCGATCCCGCCGCTGTTGAAGCGGAACTCGTCAAGGGTGCGAAGCGCGCGCGTGAGTTGTCGGCGCCATACCTCGACGAAATAAGAACCGCCATCGGCATACGAAGACTGGGTTAGAAAAGATGAGTAACGAACGCATCAAGAAACTCCTGGCGCAATTGCGCGAGGAGCTTGAGTCGACCGATGTTGATGATGACCTGCAAAAGCTTATGGGTGAACTTGACGATGAGATTCACGGTGTCATGGAGAACGATGCCGACGTCAACGCCCTGGTTGATCGGGCCAAGGAGCTGGAAGCCGAATTCGCAACCAAGCATCCTGCTGCAGAACGCTTCATGCGCGAAGTGATCGACGCGCTGGTGCGCATGGGGATATAGATCGACACAACCGTCTGGTTTTTCAGTCAGGGTCACTAACGCATGAGTAATCTACTCGCGGACATCTTGCTCGTGCTGCATGCGTCATTTGTTGTTTTCGTCGTGTCAGGTCTTGTGCTGATCATTGCCGGCAAAGCGTTTTCATGGGCATGGGTGAGAAACAGGTGGTTTCGAATCGTCCACCTCGGCTGCATCGGCATCGTCGTAGTACAGTCGTGGTTCGGTATTATTTGTCCACTGACGACCCTTGAGATGGCGCTTCGCGCCAAAGGTGGCGGCGCGGCCTACGAGGGGACATTCATCTCGCACTGGCTCGGGGAGTTTCTCTATTATGAGGCGCCGGCGTGGGTCTTCCTGCTGGTCTACACGGTATTTGGAATGCTCGTCGTGTTCACCTGGTTCCGGGTGCCGCCCAGATGAGGGGTAGCCTGTAATGTCGACAGAAGCCAGCCGGCACTGGGACGGTGTGTACGGCGCCAGGGCGTTCGACCAGGTTTCCTGGTATCAGCCTGTACCGGAGCGTTCGCTACGCCATATCGAGGATGCGGTGGCCAATCGTGACGCGGCGATTATCGATGTGGGCGGTGGGGCATCGACGCTCGTCGACCATCTTCTGGACGCCGGGTTCAATGATGTCACCGTACTGGATATCTCCGGAAAAGCGCTGCAGCAAGCCCGACACCGGCTTGGTGCTCGGGCGGAGGCAGTTAACTGGGTAGTGGCTGACGTAAGAACGTTCCTGCCGGACCGCGAATTCTCAGTGTGGCACGATAGAGCTGTGCTGCACTTTCTTATCGATGCTGACGACCGTGCCCGTTATCTCGAAGCTCTGCAGGGCGCACTGTTGCCTGGTGCAATGCTTGTCTTGTCGACCTTTGGTCCGGAGGGGCCGCTCAAGTGCAGCGGCCTGCAGATTTGCCGCTACGACATCGATATGCTGATAAAGATTCTGGGCAAGCATTTTGAGTTGCAGGACCACGAATTCGAAGATCATGAAACGCCAACCGGGGCGAAACAGCAGTTTCTTTATACGCGCTGGGTGAGGAAGGATTGATGTCTGATTGGGCGCTCGAGACAGAACGTCTGCACTTGCGGCGCATTTCGCTTGATGACGCTGAATTCATGCTTGAAATCTGGAACGATCCGGCATTCGTCCGCCATGTTGGCGACAGGGGCGTACGCACGATCGAGCAGGCGCACGAGGCGATGAAATCTGGTGCACTCAAACTCTACGCCGATTACGGCTACGGGCCTTATGCCATGGTGCTCAAGTCCGATGGCAGTCGCATAGGAATATGCGGCTTGTTCAGGCGCGAGAGCCTGGATCATCCTGATATCGGATTCAGCGTGTTGCCTGATTTCTGTGGCAAAGGGTATGCCGGTGAGGCAGCGTCCGCCGTACTCGCGCATGCGCGCGATGACCTCGGTATTCGCGAGTTGGCCGCAATCGTCGCGCCCGGCAATGCGCCGTCCATTGGCCTGATCCGAAAGCTCGGACTCTCGTTCGCCAGAATGATTACAATGCCCGGAGACGACGAGGCTATCTGCCTCTACAGCGCTACGATCAGGCAAGATTGACATGGAATTTTTCAAAAGCGATGGAGCCCGTACAGGCTTGTTTTTCGGTGCGACGTCGGGGGTCATAACAACGATCGGACTGATCGTCGGTCTGAACTCCGGCACCAGGTCGATAACGGCAGTTCTCGGCGGAATCCTGATTATTGCTGTCGCGGACGCAATGTCCGATGCGCTTGGTATTCATCTCGCCGAGGAGGCCAATCCCGATACGGATCACGCGCACGTCTGGGCGGCGACGATCATGACATTCCTGACCAAGTTCATCTTCTCGATCAGCTTTGCTGTGCCGCTGCTTCTGTTACCGCTGAGTCAGGCGGTCATCGCGTCCGTGATCTGGGGCCTGCTAGTAATTGTCGTGCTCAGCTACTTCCTTGCGAAATCGCAAGATGAACCGCCGCTTTATATTATCGGCGAACATGTCGGCATCGCAGTGCTTGTCCTCGTGTTCTCGCATTACATTGGCGTCTGGGTGGCGGCGACATTCGGATAGGATCTGTTCATGGGCCTGGTATTCCGCGACATACTGCCCGGACTCGAAGGCGGTGAGTTCGGCGAACTCACTGAAATAGAAAGGAATGTGAGGCTTGGAGCAATTGCGAGCCAGTGTCTGCTCGAGGATGTGCAATACGCAATCAGTGGCGAATTTGGTACCGTGTCCGTCAGCGCGGAACGTCCGATACCAAGACTAAAGGGTTCCTGATCCCGGGAGGCGATAATGAGGCCGGAAAACCGCATCGACTACGTCGAAGTACCCGTCAACGACCTGAAGAAGACGCGGGCTTTTTTTGAGGATCTTTTTGGCTGGACGTTTCAGGAATGGGGCGATGAGTACATGAGCTTCAGCGATGGCCGGCTCGACGGAGGGTTTCGTCTCGCTGCGGAAGCGCTGCCGCCAGGTGGCGTGCTGATCGTGTTCTTTAGCGAAGACCTGGAACGCGATGTCGAGCGCGTTCAAGAGCTGGGGGCGACGATCAGCCAGGAGATTTTTTCATTTCCGGGCGGCAGACGTTTTCATTTTATAGACCCCGGTGGCACCGAGTTTGCCGTCTGGGGCGAAAGCAACGAGTAACGGAGTCACCTGGTATGGCAATTCTGATTGAACACCCCTGCGTGCAGCACAAACTTGGAATTATCCGCGATGTCGAGACCGGACATAAGTGTTTTCGCGAACTGGCGACCGAAATAACCAAGTTCATCTGTTACGAAGCTCTCAAGAACATCAAGACGAAACAGGTGACGGTTCAGACTCCGGTTGCTGCAGCCACGTGTCGCAAGATTGATACCGATATTGTTGTCGTGCCTATTCTCCGCGCCGGCGTGGGCATGCTCGAAGGAATACTCGAACTGGTTCCAACTGCGCGGGTGGGTTTTGTCGGGCTGTATCGCGATGAAAAAACCAAGAAACCCGTGACATATTACGAGCGGTTTCCAAGGCATATCAAAGGTGGTACGTGCATCGTCATCGACCCGATGCTTGCAACCGGTGGCTCGACCGTTGCCGCACTTGACCTGCTCAAACAGAATGGCGCGGCGAATATTGTTGTTATCTGCATTGTTACGTGTCCGGAAGGCATCGAACTCGTGGAGGCGGCACATCCTGATGTGCCGATTTACGCAGCGGCCATTGACGAAAAACTGGACGAGAGAAAGTACATTGTTCCGGGGCTCGGCGACGCCGGGGACCGATTGTTTGGGACCTCGGACCATTAAGGCGCCAGCGCGTGGCTGAAAACAAGACACAGGCAACAGGAGCGAGTGTCGCGGCTTTCATCAACTCGATCGATGACAAGCAGCAGCGCGCCGACGCGCGCAAAGTTGCCGCGATGATGCGCAAGGCGACCGGTAAAAGCGCGAAGATGTGGGGTCCGAGTATCGTCGGCTACGGTGCATACCATTACAAATACGCGAGCGGTCGCGAAGGCGACTTCCTGATGACGGGTTTTTCGCCACGCAAGCAGGCGCTGACTGTGTACGTCATCCCCGGCTTCACACCCTTCGAAGCCCTGATGAACAAGCTAGGCAAATACAAGACGGGCAAGTCCTGTCTCTACATCAAGCGGCTTTCCGATGTAGATGAAAAGATCCTGGAGCAGCTGATCGATCGCTCTGTCAAACATATGCGCGAGCACTACGAGACCTGGTGAAATTATCATGACTGACGAAATCCTGAATTCGAGACTCGAGGGTACCAAGCTCATTATCGAGACAAGTGAGGGTACGCAAAGCTACGACTCGCAGTTCCTTGTGGCAGCATTGCTTGTATTCGTTGCGCGTGGCAGCGGGCAAATCGAGCCGGAAGAATCGGGCAAAATGATCGAACTCATAGAAGATCATTTTCACCTGCAGGGTGCCGAATCGCTCGAGCTCATCACAACGGCCATGTCCGAAATGGTGGATAAGCCCACGTTGGCTACTTTGCTGACCGATCTTGGGCCGACCTTGTCGGAAAGAGACAAGGAAGATATCGCCCTGATGGGACTGAAGGTTGTGGCGGCAGACGGAGAACGACAAGTCGATGAGATGGAGCAGTTCAACAAGGCCATGGAGGCGATTGGCATAGCACCCGAAGTCGTCCATCGTGCGTTTGACCGCTATTTTGCCGAGACGATGCCTGGCGAGTAACGACAACAAAACACAGCGAGGATAGGGGATGGAGGTCCTGGGAATACGATTTTGTGCTGTCGCCGAGGAGGCACAGCCGATGGCGGAATTCTTCACGAAAGGCCTGGGTTTGCCCGAGAGAGACCTCGGCGGTAACGAGGGTTTTCAAGGCGCGGTCATACCTGCGGGCTCGAGTTGGATCGAGATCTGGCAAAAGGGGGCGGACATGCCGGCAGGCCTGATGCTGCAGATCGTTGTTGATGATGCCGACGCCGTTGCAGAAACAGCAAGGGAGAACGGCATCGAGGTAAACGGTCCCATGGAAGCGCATGGCGAGAAGATCTACTTTGCTGTCGCACCGGGTGGCTTGAGCGTCAGTTTTCAGCAAGTGCTTGAAGACCCGTCCTGACGGAGTAGCCAATGGCAGGCTGGACATTGGCGGCCACGTCCGCTGCCGAACTCGATCAAATTATGGGCTGGTTTCCGGACGCCGTCTCGGTGAGTATCTGGGGTGGGCCAGATTTTCGTTTCCCCTTTACGGCGGAGACGTTTCGCGAGGACTGCCGCCTTGATGCGGTGGAGTCGTTCAGTCTCCGCAATGCGGAAGGGCAGCTTGCGGCATTCGGTCAGGCTTATGAACGCGACGGGCGAGGGCATCTTGCCCGGCTTGTAAGCAATCCCCGTATGCGTCGGCAGGGTGCAGGCCGGCAGCTGATCGAACGGATTATCATGTCGCTCGAAGAGGCACGCAACTACGACGAGTATTCGCTGTTCGTGTATCGGCATAATACACCTGCGTACCAGTGTTACCTGTCGCTCGGTTTCGTCGTCCGGGACTACCCGGAAGGTGCACCGATGCCCGACACGTGTTATTTCCTTACGCGACGTACAACAAGGAGACAATAATGAGCCCTGAACTAACGAGCCTGTCCTGGGTAGCCGCACTGGCGGCAATCATGTGGGTGCCTTACGTTCTCAACACGATCATGGTCCGCGGACTCGTGGATGCCGTCGGCTATCCTGAAGACCCCAAGCCGCTGGCTCCCTGGGCGCAGCGACTGAAGGCGGCGCATTACAACTCGGTCGAGAATCTCGTGTTGTTCGCGACGCTTGTGCTGGTCGCTAACGCCGCAGGAATCAGCAATGAGACAACGGTGTTGGTCTGCAACGTGTACTTCTGGGCAAGAGTCGTACATGTGTTCGCCTACACCTTTGGCATTCCGTGGGTACGAACGTTGGCGTTTCTTGCTGGATGGATATCCTGCGTAGCGCTCTTGGTAGAGCTACTTTAGAAAAGACTCTTGCAGCGTTTCGAGTTCGCCCCAGCGCTCGATGCGTTGCTCGAGCAGTTCTTCCGCATCGCTGAGTTCGCGCAATTTTTGCTGTACGAGTTCGGCTTCCTGCGCGTAGAAATCGGGCATGGCTATCAACGCCTGGAGCGCAACGATATTCTCCTCCAGTCGCTCGATTTCAATCGGCAGGGAATCCAGTTCCCGTTGATCCTTGTAGCTGAGCTTGGTCGGTTTCCTGCTTTTTTTTCGTTCGGCAGCCTCCTGTTTTCGGCGTTCGGCTTCGTACGGGTTGTCGGTAACGGCAAGCTCGTGTCCATGACGTAGCCAGTCGCTGTACCCACCCACGTATTCCTGGACCTTGCCGTCTTCTTCGAAAACGACCGTACTGGTGACGACATTGTCGAGGAAATCCCTGTCATGGCTTACCACGATCAGCGTGCCTGAAAACTCACAGAGCTTCTGCTCGAGTACTTCGAGCGTTTCGATATCGAGATCGTTGGTTGGCTCATCGAGAACCAGTAAGTTCGCCGGGCGAGTAAAGAGCTTCGCAAGGATGACACGATTGCGCTCGCCGCCCGAGAGCGCTTTTACGGGCGTCATCGCCCGTTTCGGACTGAACAGGAACCCCGTCAAATAACCCACGACGTGCCTGTCCTTGCCATTGATCTTGATGTAGGTGCGCCCTTCACCCACGTTATAGGCAACCGATTTCTCGAGGTCGAGCGCCTGGCGCAGCTGGTCGAAATAACCGACCTGCAGCCCCGTGCCCATCTTCAAGGTTCCGCTCTGTGGTTCGAGCTCACCGAGCAACAGGCGTAACAACGTGGTTTTGCCCACGCCGTTATTGCCGATCAGTCCTATGCGGTCACCACGCATGATTTTTATCGAGAAGTCCCTGATGACCGCTTCTTCACCGTAGCTATAACTGATATTGCGGGCACGAATAACCTTGCGGCCCGACTGCTCACCCTCCTCGATGTGAATACGTGCCGTACCTTCCTTTGCCAGGCGCTCTTCGCGCTCTTCGCGCATTTTCATCAAAGAGCGCACTCGGCCTTCATTGCGCGTACGCCGCGCCTTGATTCCCTGGCGGATCCAGGCCTCTTCCTCGGCCAGTTTCTTGTCGAACTTCTCCTCGGCAACAGCCTCATCTTCAAGAGCTTTTTCCTTTCTTCTCAAGAAGTTATCGTAGTTGCCGGGCCAACTGGTCAGCTTGCCACGGTCAATTTCGACGATACGGGTTGCGAGTCTTTGCAGGAAGGCCCGGTCATGGGTAATGAACAGGACGGCGCCCGGATAGTTGTACACGTGGTCTTCGAGCCATTTGATCGTCGCAATATCGAGGTGGTTGGTGGGCTCGTCGAGCAGCAGCAAGTCCGGCTTCTGTACCAGCGCTTTCGCGAGCGCGACGCGCCGTCGCCAGCCGCCCGACAGTTCATTCATTTTCTTGTCGGCGGGCAGGTTCAGCTCGGTAATGGTGGTTTCGACCCGCTGCTCGAGGTGCCAACCGTCATGTGCATCAATCTTGGCGTGCAGCGCCTCGAGTTCACGCAATCCATGTTTGTCGAGTTCGAGTTGCGACTTGTTCGCATACTCTTCGAGCAGCGATTCAATCTGGGTCAGCCCTGATCGAATGACGTCGGTGACCGGCAAATCCATGGCCTCGGGCAGGGTCTGATCGAGCTGACTCACAATCAGGCCGGGCTTTGCCGTGATCTCACCACGGTCCGGTTCAATGGCTCCCATTATGAGCTTCAGCGTCGTTGACTTGCCGGCGCCATTTCTTCCTATCAGGCAGATGCGCTCGCCGGGCTCGATCGAGAACTCAGCGTTCCGCAGGATGACCTGTTCGCCGAATTCCAGTCCGATGTCGTCGAATCGAAGCAGTGACATGATAGGTTCCGAGGGAAATTGGCGTGTATCCTACCGCAATAACCACAGGCGAACAGGGGACACCCATGAGCGAGGAACGCTTTATCGACCTCGAAACCAGGCTTGCCCACCAGGACCAGTTGCTACATGACCTTAATGATGTCGTAACGGCCCAGCAGGCCAAAATAATGCAACTGGACGAGCTCTGTCGTTCGCTGATCGAACGCGTCCGCTCGATAGGCGAGGGCGTGTCGGCCGGGGATCCGAGTGATGAGCGTCCGCCGCATTACTGACGATTAACCCCGAACACCCTTCTGTTGCGTTGGCGTATAGTGTGAGTTACGCAATGCCGGAGAGGCCCCATGTCATCAAAACTTTGGCTAGTCGTCATTACCCTGCTCGTGCTCGCGACGGGCACTACTGTCGCCCAGAACTACGTCCCGGACGAACTCGAGGGATGGCAGCGGTGGGTGCTCAAGGACAAGGAGTATCGGGACTGCCCGTTCTATTTTCATCGTGGTGCTGCCGAACGCGATGATTTCATCTGTGCCTGGCCCGGGCGCCTGCAGCTCGACGTCACTGCGACCGGCGGGCGCTTCGCTCAACAATGGACAGTCCATGGCGAAGACCTGTGGATCGCGCTGCCGGGCAGCCCGGAGCACTGGCCGGATCGTGTAACCGTGAATGATCGAGCGGTCGAGGTTATCGCGCGCAACGATGTTCCGAGTATCAGGGTTTCGCCTGGCTCATATCGAGTCAGTGGACGCTTTGCCTGGGATGAGCGGCCCGGCATCCTCAGCCTGCCGCCCGAAAGTGCCTTGCTGACCCTCACTATTGATGGTCGCGAGATTGCGCGGCCGGACATCGACCGCAAAGGGGTTTTTCTCGGCGAGCGCAGTCGCGATACGCGTACTGTCGATTCGGTGCGCACCGTGATCTACCGCCTGGTCACGGACGACGTGCCAACACGCATGATTACGCAGCTGCAGATCGACGTATCCGGCAGCGTGCGTGAAGAACTTTTTGGCCCGATCCTGCCCGACGGATTCGTGCCACTCAATCTGCAAACCCCGCTTCCGGCAAAATTTGAGGCAGATGGAAGGCTGCGCCTGCAGGTGCGTCCGGGTACCTGGGTGGTTCACCTGGGTGCACGTGGACCCGCTGTATTGAACGAGATTGCCGCGCCGGGGACAGGAAGCAACCTGCCCGAGTCGGAGATCTGGAGTTACCAGTCGAATGACCGCATGCGGGTTACGGCTGCCGAGGGGCTGCCCCCGGTCGATCCCGCGCAAGTAAATGTGCCGGGTAACTGGCAGAGCTATCCGGCGTTCCGCGTTGATGCGGGCGCAACGTTCAGCATTACTGAGCGCAGCCGTGGCGTAATGGCTGCAACTAACGAATTATCGCTGGCCCGCACGATGTGGCTCGATTTCGATGGCGGTGGATATGTTGTGCGAGATGATATCAGCGGCGAAATGCGCACGGACTGGCGACTGGATATGGCCGGCTCCTATACATTGCTGTCTGCCACGGAAAATGGGGAGAATCTGCTGATCACGAATGGCGATGCGGAAGGGGAAACCGGTGTCGAAGTTCGTCAGACCAATGTAAATCTTGAAACACTTGCCCGCAGCAATACGCGCGGCGCCATGCCGGTCACTGGCTGGGATGCCCGTTTTGCGCAGGTCGAAGCGACTCTCAACCTGCCACCCGGCAACAAATTACTCACGGCACCCGGAGTTGACGATGCGTACGGCAGCTGGATGAGCCAGTGGCAACTACTCGACTTTTTCCTCGTTCTTATTATTACGATCGCCGTCTGGCGGCTGTTCAGCCCGGTCGCCGGCGTAATCGCATTGCTGGCGTTGGGACTCAGTTTCCATGAGCTGTTCGCACCGACATGGCTGTGGTTGAACCTGCTCGCGGCCGTTGCGCTACTGCGCGTGACGCCCGAAGGACGTCTGCGCAACCTGGTGCGTGGTTACCAGTTGCTTAGCGCGGCCGCCCTGGTGGTTGCGCTGGTGCCGTTCATAGCCGGGCAACTGCGCGTCGCCATCTACCCGCAGCTGGAACCGCAGTACGATGCGTACGACCTGTATGCCTATACGCCGCCTGTGGTGGAGCAGGAAATGATGGACGGGCGTGTCAGCAAGCCGGCCGCGGAAGTCTCGAGCCTGGCAAGGCAGGGGGTGGCAACGCTCGATGAAGCGCCTGCCGTCCGTGCCAAGGCGCCGCAGGCATTCTCACGTTACGCGCCCAATGCCATCGTGCAGGCTGGCCCCGGAATTCCTACCTGGCGCTGGAATAACTACACGCTGCGCTGGGGCGGCCCGGTCGATCCCGATCAGAGTATGCGCCTGATTGTATTGCCGCGATGGTTGGTCAGCGCGTTGCGCTTCATTGAAGTCGGTTTGTTGCTGCTGTTTGCCGGCATCCTGGCCGCGGAAATTGCAAATCGCCGCTGGACTTTGCCCGGTGGCTTCTCCCTCGGAAATGGCCGGGCGGCGGGCGCACTTGCGGCCGTACTGTGCACGTCGATCCTGCTTGCTGGTTCCCCCGCCGAAGCACAGGTTCCGGATTCCGAGCTGCTTGAGCAACTCGAGGAACGGCTGCTTGAGCCGCCCGAATGCGTTCCGCGTTGCGCTGAGATAGCCGCCGCGAGTGTTGATGCAGGAGCCGATACCGTCGCGATGAACCTGACAATTCATGCTATGGAACGCGTTGCAATCCCGTTGCCTGGATCGCTGCAGGGCTGGCGTCCCGATGCCGTGCTTGTCGACGGTGCATCGGACGCACGGGTACTGCGTACGACAGACGGCGCACTGTGGTTGCTCGTTACTCCGGGTCGGCACAACGTTTCCTTGCGTGGGCCGGTTCCGGAAGCCGACAAGCTGGAGATTCCATTCCATACACCGCCACGTGTCATCAGCATCGAGAGCGAGGGCTGGCTCGTTGCGGGAATCAAGAATCGCAGCCTGCCATCCGGTTCGCTGCAGCTGACGCGACTTCGAGCGGACGAGGACGGGGAGGCTGTGAGGTGGGAGAGCAGCCGCTTTCCTGCATTTGCACGCGTTGAACGGACGATAGAGCTCGATCTGGACTGGCGAGTCCGCACAGCCGTTCGACGCGTTGCACCGACAGAAGGTGCGCTGACGCTGGAGATTCCGCTGGTCGAAGGTGAAACGATCGTGAGCGGTGACTTCACAGTCGAAAATGGCCACGTGCTTGTATCCATGGACGCCCAGCAACGGGTTGTGAGCTGGACATCCAATCTTCCGCTGCAGTCACCGTTGACGCTTCGCGCGTCGGATAGCGAGTCATGGAAAGAGGTATGGCGTGTCGCTGTCGGCAACATATGGAGCGCATCATTTGAAGGTGTTCCTGAAAGTAATACGAGTTTCGGTGCCCGCGATATGCGTGTTGCGGAGTTTGATCCGCGCGCGGGCGAGGAGCTTGTCGTCGTTGCAACGAGGCCCCAGGCGAGTGCCGGATCGACCCTGGCGTTTGATTCGGTCTTGCTGAACGTCGACTACGGCAATCGCAGCAGCGATGTCAGCATGGCACTTCAGTACCGCAGCACGCGCGGAGCGCAGCATGTCGTGCGTCTTCCCGGTGACGCGGAGATTACGGAAGTTGCAATCGATGGCCGTGAGCAGTCACTGCGTGCCGAGAATGGCGAGCTGACGTTGCCGATATTGCCCGGAGAGCATTTTGTAACGATTGCCTGGCGGTCTGCCGGCGGCATGGGCTGGCGGACTATGACGCCCGAGGTGGACCTCGGGGCGCCGGCAAGCAACATCGAACTGGCGTTGTCACGACCACATAATCGCTGGCTGCTTGGAACGCGCGGACCGAAGTTGGGCCCCGCAGTACTCTACTGGTCCGAGCTCGCGGCGCTGATCCTGTTTGCCCTGATACTTGGCCGCATCGGTCTTGCGCCGCTTCATACCTGGCAATGGCTGCTGCTTGGACTCGGCTTCAGCACGTTTAGCTGGCCCGTTCTCGGCCTCGTAGTGGTCTGGCTACTGGCCTGCGGCGCCCGCGGCAAGCTGAGTACAGACGGGTTGATCTGGTGGCACTTTAACCTGGCACAGGTCGTCATCGGCTGGCTCACCGTGGCGGCGTTGTTGGCGATTATCGTCACGCTGCCGCAGGGATTGCTGGGAACGCCGGATATGCAGGTTACCGGCCATAACTCCTTTGGCACGGAGCTTGGCTGGTTCGCCGATCGAAGCGATTCTGCTCTGCCGGTCGCATCGGTATTCACGGTACCCATGTGGATATACAAGGCTCTCATCCTCGCATGGGCGTTGTGGTTGAGTTTTGCACTGGTTCGCTGGCTGCCGTGGGTCTGGAAATGCTTCAGCAGTGACGGCTTCTGGCGTAAAAGTAATAAAACGTAGGAGCACGGGCCTGGCCGTCGTCGGCCTTTGGACGGGATTCTGCATGTGAATGGGTGAAAGCTGCAGCAAGGGTATCTATGAGAATTGCATGGATCGGAATTTTCCTGGCCGTACTGATCTGGTCAGGCGTCGGCCCCAAGGACTTTGTAACCTGGTGCCTGGAGGTGGCGCCGGCGGTTATCGGAGGGGTCGTCCTTTGGTTCACGCGTGAGCGTTTTCCGCTTACGACCCTCGTCTACGTGCTGATCCTGATTCATTGCATCATTCTCATGATTGGTGGGCACTACACGTATGCCGAGGTGCCGCTGGGCGAATGGGTGCGCGAACTCGTTGATGGCTCACGCAATAATTACGACAAACTTGGCCACTTCGTGCAGGGATTTATCCCGGCGATAATTACGCGCGAGTTGATGATTCGACTCGAGGTGTTCAATTCCTCGCGCTGGCGTGACTTTTTTATCGTCTGCTTTTGCCTGGCGTTCAGTGCCTTTTACGAGTTGATCGAATGGTGGGTTGCGCTGTTATCCGAAGAAGCCGCCGACGCGTTTCTCGGCACACAGGGCTACGTCTGGGATACGCAATCCGACATGGGGTGGGCATTCTTCGGTGCAGTGCTGGCCCTCGTTCTGCTCAGCAGACTTCACGACAGACAGTTGCGTGAACGCGGCTTCCTTCCAGCGGTCTGAACATCGATGAGACGGTGTTCTTTGCTTGTTCTGCTGGTGTTGGTTGCGGGCGCTGCGCAGGCCGCCGAGTGCGTTGTGCTGTTGCATGGACTCGCGCGGACATCGACATCGATGAACAAAATGCAGCGCGAACTGGAAGCTGCCGGCTTCCTGACCGCAAATATCGACTATCCGTCTCGTGACTACACCGTCGAAAAACTGGCCGACATGGCCGTAATGGACGGTCTTGAGGCGTGTCGGGCCAACGACGATGTCGAAAAAATTCACTTCGTCACCCACTCGCTCGGAGGCATTCTCGTTCGCCAGTACCTGAGCACCAATAAAATTGCCGAACTTGGACGGGTGGTCATGATGGGTCCGCCAAACCAGGGAAGTGCAGCAGTGGATGAACTCATCGACGTGCCCGGCTTTGACTGGCTCAATGGTCCGGCGGGGCGTCAGCTGGGCAAAGGCGACGACAGTGTGCCGCTGCAACTCGGCCCTGCCGACTTTGAGCTCGGCGTCATTGCGGGGAATCGCACTATTGATCCGGTTACCTCGGCAGTGCTCGAGAATCCTGATGACGGGCGCGTGTCTGTAGACGACACCAGGCTGGATGGGATGGCCGACTTTGTCGTTGTCGAGCACTCGCACGCTTTCATGATGCGCATGCGTCAGCCTATTGAATTGACGATCGAATTTCTGCGCAGCGGGCAATTCAGTCCCTAATTTTCTTGTAACGTCCGATTTCTTCCTTCATTGCTGCCCCGGGAGCGTACGTCAGCAAATAGTCAGGCTTTGGTCGTTAACGGGTCACGACCGCCGGTCGTTTTACGCGGAGACTGTATCTCAGGCCACAAGGCATAATTTTGGACGAGGACCAGGACATGAGCCGCAAAGAAACTGCAGAGCGCCCTGTTGTTGTATGCCTGCACGGCAGTGCCGGCAACAGTGGCATGTGGATCGAATTCAGAAATGCTGTTCGCAGCCGAGCCATTGTGATTACTCCCGACTTGCCCGGGGTGGGGCAACATGCGTTGGCCGACGACGTCGCGTCGGTACTGCGACAGATTGGCGTAACGCGGAGGCCATTCCACATCGTCGCGCATTCACGGGGGGCGGCCGTTGCCGCATCCATCGCCAGTCTCTACCCCGAGCGAGTCGAGTCTATAGTCTGTTACGAGCCCGCCGGAATTTCGGAATCTGTTGCGCGAAACCTGGATGTGCCCGTTCAACTGTTGTGCGGGACACGAAGCTGGCAGATGGCGAGGCGAGTCGCTGAGAGGACCGCCGAGCTTATTTCACATGCACGATTGCTCAAACTGGTCGGCCTACGTCACATGGCACCCGCAACGCATCCCCACGTATTCAACCCGATTGTTCTTGATTACATCCTGCCGGTCTCGATGCCGGAGCAGGTAAGAGCGGCCTGATGGCAAGCAACGTAAAGCACTGGCTGATTCTGTCGTATTACGAGCACTACAGGCGCAAGGTACCTATGTTGCTGCCTTCCTTGCGGCGCCGCCCGACGGGACAAGCATCGCCTTCAGAAATTCCCCCGTGAAGGAGCCTTTGGTCGAAGCAACGTCTTC